>NZ_ASPX01000036.1:0-162319 GCF_000517965.1 Paenibacillus sp. FSL R7-277 | reverse complement strand
CCAACCCCAACCCCAACCCCAACCCCAACCCCAACGGTTGGGAAAGCGTATGCTCATCGCAGTGACGCCCGAAATCTAAGCTTACACAGAATAAGAATATAATCCATCACTTCCCGCATTTCGTCAATTGGAAACTCCCCGGCCAGCGGCTAGAGTAGAACTATCAAGTCAAGGGAGGCAGTGAAGGGCATGCAGTATGCAGGTGGGGGTAAGAAGCCGGAGGCAGCCGGGGACAACGCTGACAACGGTGGCAATGGGGACAATGCGGACAATGCGGATAATACGGATAATACGGACAATGTGGACAATCCGGACAGAGCAGACCGGGTACAGGTACGGGAGACCAGTGTGATGATACCAACCTATGAGGCAGGCGCCGCTGATCCAAATCCTATGTTTCTGGAGAAAAGAGTCTATCAGGGAAGCTCAGGGCGTGTATATCCGCATCCTGTGATTGAGAGCATCTCGAATGTGAAGCAGGATAGGGCGTACAAGCTGATTATTCTGGAGAATGAATATCTGCGCATAGAGATCATGCCGGAGCTTGGGGGGCGGATCTACCGGGCGCTCGACAAGACGAACAATTATGATTTTGTCTATTATAACCGCGTAATCAAGCCAGCGCTGGTCGGCCTTGCAGGTCCCTGGATCTCCGGGGGCATTGAGTTCAACTGGCCGCAGCATCACCGCCCCAATACGTTCGGCCCGGTTGGATATAAGCTTGAGGCTGCTGAGGATGGAAGCGCTGCCGTATGGGTGAGCGAGATTGACCGGATGTACGGGACGAAGGTTACGGCTGCGTTCAGACTCTATCCCGGGAGAGCCTATCTGGAGGTCCATGCGCAGTGTTATAACCGGACGCCGCAGCCGCAGACCTTCCTCTGGTGGGCCAACCCGGCGGTTGCGGTGAATGATCAGACGCAGTCTGTTTTTCCGCCTGATGTCACAGCTGTCTTCGATCATGGCAAAAGGGATGTATCGCGGTTCCCTATTGCGACCGGTACCTACTACAAACAGGATTATTCGGAAGGCGTGGACATCTCCCGCTATAAGAATATTCCGGTTCCGACCTCCTATATGGTCTATAAGTCGGATTATAATTTCGTCGGCGGATATGATCACGGTGTCCAGGCGGGGCTGCTGCATGTGGCTGATCATCATATCTCACCGGGGAAGAAGCAATGGACCTGGGGGAACGGTGAGTTCGGCCAGGCCTGGGACCGCCAGCTGACCGATGAGGACGGACCTTATATTGAACTCATGACGGGCGTGTACACCGATAATCAGCCTGACTTCACCTGGCTGCAACCGTATGAGGAGAAGAGCTTCACCCAGTATTTCATGCCGTATAAGGGCATCGGTCTGGTGAAAAATGCCTCGGTAGACGCTGCGGTCAATCTGGAGGTTGATGCCGCATTGGCTCAGGCGGTGGTGAAGGTATACGTGACTTCACGGTTTGAACAGGCCATTATCCGGTTAAGCGGAGCCGCAGGCGAATATCTGCGGGAGACTGCAGATCTGTCTCCCGCAGAGGTTATAGAGCGTAAGGTTATGCTGAACCATGGAGAGCAGGAGCATAACCTCAAGCTGACGGTTCATAGCGGGGAGGGCAGGCTGCTGGTCGCCTATCAGCCGAAGCGTCCGGAGATCGGGCGTATCCCTGAGGCGGCGAAGCCGCTGGCCCCGCCGGAAGAGCTGCGCTCAGCAGAGGAGCTATATCTGGCCGGCCTGCATCTGGAGCAGTACCGGCATGCCACCTTTGAGCCGGAGGCCTATTATCTGGAGGGGCTTAAACGGGACAGCGGGGATATCCGGCTGAATGTAGCGTATGGAACGCTGCTGCTCCGCCGCGGGCAATATGCGCAGAGTGAGCCTTTGCTCCGCCGCGCCATTGAACGTCTGACCTCGCGTAATCCTAACCCGTATGACAGCGAAGCCTATTATCAGCTGGGGGTTGCCCTGCGCGGTCAGAACCGCCTGGATGAGGCTTTTGCTGCTTATTACAAAGCGGTATGGTCGGCAGCCTGGCAGGATGCAGGGTATTACTCACTAGCTCAGATTGCCTGCCGGCAGGGCCGGTATGCCGAGGCGCTGGAGCTGGCGGAGCGTTCGCTGATCCGCAATGCGCGTAACTATAAGGCGAGGAACCTCAAGTCAGCTCTCCTGCGGAGGCTTGGCCGGCCGCAGCAGGCGAGGGGATTCGCAAGTGAGACTGTGCAGCTTGATCCTGCTGATTTTGGCGCATATAACGAACTGGCCCTGGCCCTTGCAGCACTGGGTGACCCTGCTGCGGCAGAAGAGGCGCTGACAGAATTGGAACGGCTTATGCGTGATGATGCACACAATTACCTTAATCTTATGGCAGATTATATGGGCTGCGGACTGTATGCGGAAGCTCTTGCTGTAGGGGAGAGGGCGGCCCAGCGGGGCAGACCCGGATCTGAAACCGGATTCAAATCTGAACCTGAATCCGTCTATCCAATGCTGCATTATGCCCTTGGCGAATGTTATGAGTGTACGGGACAAGATGAGCAGGCACGGGAGGCCCGCCGCCAGGGGCAAGCAGCCTCCCCGCTGCACTGCTTCCCGAACTCCCTGTCCGAGCTTGAATGGCTGTTAAGTGCCGTCCGGGCGAATCCCCTGGATGATAAAGCCTATTACTATCTCGGCAATCTCTATTATGACAAGAAGCGGCCGGAGGAAGCGGCGGCAAGCTGGGAACGTTCACGTGAACTGAGAGGGGATTTCGCCATCGTTCACCGCAATCTGGCCCTGGCCTATTACAACAAGCAGCACAATCCTGAGGCGGCGCTCGCTTCACTGGAGCAGGCCTTCGCCTGTGCGCCGCAGGATGCGCGGATTCTGTATGAGCTGGATCAGCTGCGCAAGAAGCTCGCGTGGTCCGCCGGGGAACGGCTGGAACATCTTGAATCACGGCGCAGCTTGGTGGAGCAGCGGGATGATCTGTATATCGAATATGTAACGATGCTTAACCAGCTTGAGCGCTATGACGAAGCGGTTAGGGCATTAAGCTCGCGTAACTTCCATCCCTGGGAGGGCGGAGAGGGGAAGGTGACCGGGCAATACCAATTCGCCCACAGCGGGCTTGGCAGACTGGCACTGGAGAACGGGCAGTATGAAGCGGCGCTTGAGCATTTCCGGCTGGCGCTGGCCTATCCGCATAATCTGGGCGAAGGGAGGCTGGAAGGGGCGCAGGAGAATAATATTCAATATGCTCTTGGCCGGGTATACGAAGGACTTGGGCAAGAAGAAGAGGCTGAGCGCTGCTACAGGGCGGCTTCACAAGGTCTGGCGGAGCCGGCAAGTGCGGTGTTCTACAATGACCAGCCGCCGGAGATGATTTTCTACCAGGGGCTGGCCTGGTTGAGGCTCCGGCAGCCGAAGGAGGCGCAGCGCCGCTTCAATTTATTGATCGATTATGCCGAGCGTCATCTTTTCGATGATATCAAGCTGGACTATTTCGCCGTATCGCTGCCGGATTTCCTGGTGTTTGAGGATGACCTCAACCGGCGCAATGTCATTCATTGCCGCTACATGCGGGGGCTCGGGCTTCTCGGGCTCGGGCGCAAGCAAGAAGCTGCGCGGGAACTGGATGATGTGCTGGCTATGGAGCCGAATCATCAGGGAGCCCTTGTTCACCGCCATATATGCAACGCAGGGAATGAATCGAATTCAACCCTAGAAGGAGTGAAAATGAATGGAATACGCAAATAGCAGGCTACCGCGCAAGCTTACCCTCACCATGTGGGATTTCTCCTGGTACACCATGACCTTGCCGGGCGAGCCTTATCATGATCTGGCGGCAAGATGCAAGGAGGCAGCCGACAGAGGATACAACACCATCCGGATCTGCGCCATGCCGTTCCTGTTATTCACAGCGGAAGGCAAACGCCCCGGACCACTGCACTTCGGCAGTCTGGGGGAAGTGGGCCAGCGTACCCGCTGGTACAACTGCCGCGGCGGTGCCGAGCTGGACGGGCATGCGCATCTGCTGGAGCTGTTCAGGCAGGCCAAGGCGCAGGGACTCTATATTATGCTGTCTTCCTGGGAATATCAGCAGAGCCCCAGCTTCCTGGCCTATCCCGCGCTGCGTGATGAGCTGGCTGCAGTTGCTCCCGCAGAGCGGTTCATGACCCTGGCCCGGTCGATGGACCAGCTCATCCGGTATATCAAGGGGGAAGGCTTCGCTGATCGAATTGTTTATGCCGAGCTGCATAATGAAGTGGAATTCGGGCAGCTTACCGCCGTGGGTACCGTGCAGGGAATCGGCGCAGCGGATACGCCTAGGCTGGTGGAGGCCATGCAGCCTTATATCGAGGAAGCGGTGGGTTATCTCCGGGGGCAGCATCCCGATGTTCTGATCACAGCCAGCTATACACTGAACGAAGCTTATCCGAAGGCATATGTAGCCCGTAATTTACAGGTGGCTCACTATCATCTCTATATCAAAGGCGTGCTGAATGAGCTTATGGACGCAGCGGGGTTGAATGATGAGGGGGTGCCTTTTCCGAATACCTTTGTCCGGTCTATGCTGAGGGAAGATGCCCCGCCCTTCGGGGAATGGAACCTGCCCGCAGGGCAGGAGTGGCGGATGGAGGGCAATCCGGTCGGGATGAAGCTGATCTATCTGCATGATTGGGCCGACCCTGATCTATGGGATCTCTACCTGTATGACCGCTATGGAGCCCATAAGCTGGCGATGCTGCAAAAAGCGGACATGCGCCTGGAAGAAGCGCAGGAATGGGCGGTACATTCGGGCCTGCCGGTGGTAATCGGCGAAGGCTATGTCGGCTATACCCCGCTGCTTGCAGGCTTCGAGGAAGGCCCGGTCGGGAAATTCATTGCCGAGTATGCGCTGCGTAAGGGGATGGCCCTGGGCTTCTGGGGCATGACGCTATGCTCCAACTGTGCGCCGCATCATCCGTTCTGGCAGGATGTGGCCTGGCAGCAGCGGTGGAACCGGTACATTCTTGAAGCGGAGTAGCGGAGTAGTGAAGCGGCGTAGTCAGCGCGGCAGACCGGCAGCTTGTCATGCCGCGTCCCTCCGGGGCGGACAGCCGTTCCGAAGTAACACGAGAGAGCGCATTGTCTTGGCTGTATGTTTTATAGAGCTTTGAGGACAGAATAGCAGTATATGGGGCCCAAAAGGGCTGGCTTTGTCTACAACGCGTAGTTCTGCCATGATATAATCGCAGAGAAGCAGTCTATTCTGGACATCAAGGCCAAGACGGCTGAGGGCAAACGGATCAGCATCGAAATGCAGCTGTTCAATCCATACAATATGGAGAAGCGGACGCTTTTCTACTGGAGTGAGATGTATTACCACCAAATTCAAAAAGGCGACGATGATCAATATACTGAACTACTCCTGTCTGCCGAATGACCGTCATCATAATGTGTTTCATCTTCGGGAAGATCACACTGGAATTTCTCTTAATAACGATCTTGAGATTCATGTGATGGAATTAACAAAGCTCGAGGAGCAGGCCGTTCCATTAACTGGTGGTCTGATCAACTGGTTATTATTCCTGAAGGGTGTTGAACAACCAAATTGGGAGGTGCTAACCATGAATGAACCGATGTTGAAAAAAGCAATGGATACGCTGGAGTTCCTGAGTCAAGATGCCGCTACACGTATGGAATATGATGCCCGGATGAAGTATTTACGTGATGAGGCGTCACGGATGAATGGGGCTAAGGCTGAGGGGATTGCTGAGAGGATCAAAAGACTGCTCCAACTTGGGGCAGTTTTTTTGAAAATATAAGTAATTTATATGTTTCACTCGAAGGGAAGTGAGCGAATGGGCCATTCGTTATTTGAAATTACAGAGTCCGCGATTATACCCGCTGAGGTATCTGATAAAGTTCTGCGCAGAGAAGCCGGGGCGATTACCTTATTCATTGGGACGGTGCGTGAGTTCACACAGGGGAAGAAAACCTTGTATCTTGAATATGAAGCATACCCGTCCATGGCTGTAACGCAGCTGAAGCGTATCGGGCAGGAAGTGCTGGAGCGCTGGCCGGATACGAAGGTTGCAGTCACCCACCGGATAGGTAAGCTTGAGATTACCGACATTGCAGTGGTCATCGCAGTCTCCTCGCCCCACCGTAAGGCTGCCTATGAAGCGAATGAATACGTGATTGAGCGGATCAAGCAAATCGTCCCCATCTGGAAAAAAGAAACCGGCGAGGACGGCAAAGCGTGGATTGGCGACCAGCTGAATCAAAATGCCTACCCTGAGGGCCGTCCGCTGCTGCCAGATATTCCAGCGGAAGACGAGAGGTAGCTAAAAGGAGGAACGTTCAATGAATGCAGAACAAGTGATGCAGGAGCTTGAAGCGCTTGGCAAGGAACGGACCAAGAAGATGTATACCGCAAACGGTGCACGGGAGCCGCTCTTTGGTGTGGCTACCGGTGCAATGAAGCCGATTTTCAAGCAAACCAAGATCGATCAGGCGCTGGCTGAGGAGCTGTATGCTACAGGTAATTATGATGCGATGTATTTTGCCGGGATCATTGCCGACCCGAACGGGATGACAGAAGCGGACTATAACCGCTGGATGGACGGGGCTTATTTCTATATGCTGTCTGATTTCGTCGTGGCTGTAACCTTGGCTGAAGCAGATATTGCCCAGCAGGTGGCGGATGAGTGGATCAGGAGCGGAGAGGATCTCCGGATGTCGGCAGGCTGGAGCTGTTACTGCTGGCTGCTGGGAAGCCGCCCGGATCAGGAGTTCCAGCGCGACAAGCTGGCCGGGATGCTGGAGCTTGTGGGTAAGACCATTCATGACTCCCCGGAGCGTACCCGGTACTCTATGAACAATTTTATGTATACCGTAGCCGTGTCCTATTTACCGCTGCATGATCTGGCATGTGAGACGGCGGAGCGGGTGGGTCCGGTCGAGGTGGACAAGGACAAGCCGAAGAGCAAGCTCATCAGCGCTTACGATAATATTATGAAGGCTGTCGGCAAAGGACGGACCGGCTTCAAACGCAAACATGTACGCTGCTGATTTCCCGGTTTTCACCGGCATCCGGTAATGCTTCGCCGCTTCTGGTTAATAAATGCTATGCATTTGGATAACCTATTCCCTATCCCGGAAGAAAAGAGGCGGTTAAGATGTCAACTACACACCATAGTCACGAGGAAGCCGTTGAGACGGTCCGCAAGCTGATCAAGGGTATTGATATGGCTATGCTTACCACGATTTCGGAGGAAGGGCTGGTCTCCCGGCCTATGAAGACACAGGAGGTTGAATTCGACGGAGACTTGTGGTTCCTGACCAAGAAGGATACGAGCAAGTTCGGGGAGATACTGTATGACCCGCGCGTCAATGTCGTGTATGCCGACAAGTCCTATGTCTCCATCCGTGGAACGGCCGAGATTGTAACCGATGTAAGTAAGAAAAAAGAGTTTTGGAGTGCAGGGTACGAGGCGTTCCTGAAGACAAGCTATGATGACCCGAATGTCATTCTGATTAAAGTCCATGCCGAAGCGGCTGAATACTGGAAGAGCGGCAACCTGGCCGAGAAGGCGGTATACATGTTCAAACGGATGACCGGCCAGGACACTGACAAGCTGAATCTGAATCAGACGGTCGAGCTGGAGTAGAGTAGAGTGGAGTAGACAGACAGGCGGTTTTAGGAAGCCTTAGGTTCATAGGTTCTGCAACGGAGAGATCAACAGAATTCATCTGTGGGTCTCTTTTTTTGTTGTGGAGCCGGGAAAAGATAATTGTCACATTACATACGGCTCAAGTGTTATATCTATATGATTTGCAGAAAGGAGATTATCGTGGACCCTATCGAAGAGAAAATTAGAAGGATACAAGACGGGGAAGGAGGCCTGTACTCGGATGTGATCAGGCTGTACCAGCAGCGGATTTACCTCTATTGTTACCGCTTGCTGAATAACA
Source organism: Paenibacillus sp. FSL R7-277 (assembly GCF_000517965.1). Taxonomy (NCBI): domain Bacteria; kingdom Bacillati; phylum Bacillota; class Bacilli; order Caryophanales; family Paenibacillaceae; genus Paenibacillus; species Paenibacillus sp. FSL R7-277. The sequence goes on along the minus strand of NZ_ASPX01000036.1, from coordinate 154,381 downwards.
AGGAAGATGCGGAAGATGCGGTACAGGACATCCTGATCAAGGCCTACCAGAATATCGGGCAGTACAAGCCTCAGGCAGATTTCACCTCATGGCTCTACAAAATTGCTTATCATCACTGCCTGAACCTGCTGCGGCGGCAGAAATTCCAGCAGCAGGTACGGAAGCTGCTCCGGCAGGAGGTTACGGAGAAAAGCGCAGAGCAAATAGCCCAGAACCGCCTGTTCAGTGAGCCGGTCTCGGCTGCTCTGGGGAAGCTGGATGTGGAGGACCGGAATTTATTGATCCTGCGGATTTATGAAGATAAATCATTTGCGGAAATCAGTGAAATTCTGGGTGTGAGTACGGCTACCGTACGCAAAAGATATGAACGGACCAGGGAAAAACTTAAAAAAGCGATTGAGAGAAAGGAGAAACAATTATGGGCAAGCGTGAATTAACTCCAGAGGAGCAGTTTCTGAAGGAGGGAGACCGTTCAGCACATTGGAACACTGTTGATGTTCATGAACCAGTAATGAAGGCGCTCGGGCTTGAGTGGGCATTGACTGCTGAAGAAGACGAGACCCTGCTTCAGACCCTTCCGCCAAGCGGAGAGGCACCAAAAGTAATGCGCAGAATGGAAACAAGAACCGGGCGGAGACAGAAGCGGATTCCGGTGAAGGGCTGGGCGGCGGCGGTCCTGGCACTGGTCTTGCTGGGCGGCGGCTATACCCAATTCTCCGGCAAACTCCAGCAAGGAGCTGAAGCCCAGAGTTCGGGTGAAGTCCGGCAAGGGGCCGGAGCCCCGTATAAGGTGCTTCCGTATCAGCCGATTCCGGCGACGGCTTCCGGCGGAACGCTGATTGAGAAGGCGAAACAACCCTTGAAGCCTTATATTCCCAACGCAGAGCCGGATGCAGACGATGAAGCCAACCAGCAGCTGAGTATTCTCTATAACCAGAAGTATTCAAAAGGGGCAGAGCTCATGAAGGAGCTGCTGCTTCCTGGAGAGTATGCCACCTATGTAATTACGCGTGAAGATGAGGAGGGAGAGGGGAGTATGAACATGTATCGCCCGCCCCTCACGTTCAAGGACTATACCGCCTATAAGACCAGTGTAGAGGAGCACAACGCTCCGGTCCTGGAGCAGCCGGCGTATCTGCCGGAAGGGTATGCCCTGGACGAGGCAATCATTAAGCCTTCTTTCTTAAAAGTTCCGGAGGTGCAGGAGCTTAAAGGCGGAAACGAGAGAGACCTGGGAGACAACTTCCGGTTAGCCTGGAGAGTGGAGAAGGCGGAGAACATTGACTACCCGTATTCCTCACTGGTATACAAGAAGGGGGAGGTTCAGGTGAGAATCGGTGTCTCGCGTGTGGATGACAACCAAAACCCGGCAGATCCGCTCTCGTGGAGTGAACATACAAAGATGGAAAATATAGAGATCAAAGGCAGACAAGCTATTTTTTCGGATGACACGGACAACAAGGAGCTTGACTTGGGATTTAAGTACGAGTTAGTTTGGTCTGATCCGAGTGCAAAGGTTATCTATTCTGTGATCGCCGGCCAGGAGAATACGGAGCTAACGAAAGACGAGCTTATCGGCATTGCCGCCAGTATGATGAAATAAGTAACGCAGAGTTGACACTCAGGGCTGTTTCGCTATCTTAGGATAGCGGAGCAGCCTTTGAACGTTTTTTGCCGATCTGCAGGATGGCATATTCGTAAGATTTTATAAGAATTCGTGCATTGCTCTCCTATGAACTTCAATTCCATATTGTTACTATAGCAATGTAGCAAGAGAATACAGATGCATACAGGAGGGTTAAAGATGTTGAAATGGAAGCGTTCTCTTTCGGTCCTGGCGATGACAGCGATATTAGGTACACTGGCTGCCTGCGGCGGCGGAGGGAATAAAGTAAACAATGCAGGAGGGGCTACAGAAGCACCTGCCAGCACCAATGCTGCTGCGACGGCTGCTGCAACTGATGCACCAAGCACCAATGAGCCGGTCAAGCTGCGGATTATGTGGTGGGGCTCCCAGCCGCGTCACGAAGCTACCCTGGCGGCCCTGGAATTGTACACGAAGAATAATCCGAACGTAACCTTCGAGCCGGAGTATTCCGGTATGGACGGTTATCTGGACAAATTATCCACGCAGGCAGCGGCCAACAACGCACCTGATGTTGTTCAGCTTGACCCGGGCTGGATGCCGGACTGGATGGCCCGCCAGCAGCTGGCCGACCTGGCTCCTGAGGTGGATGTAAGCAAATTCGACGCGAAGCTGCTGTCAGGCGGCCAATTGGACGGCAAGCAGTATGCCGTTCCGCTCGGCTCGGTGGCCTTCGGTATGGTATATGATAAAGCCGCTATGGATAAGCTGGGCATTGCGAATCCGGCTAACGGCTGGACCTGGGATGAGTTCTTCGCCCTGGCGAAGGAATCCAAGTCCAAGCTGCCGAAGGGACAGTATTTTACCCTCGACTATGCAGGTAACTATTTCATGTACTCAGCGTATCAGTATGCCAGAGGCAAAGGGCAGGTCATCACAGATGACGGTCACTTCAACGTGGATGAAGCCACTTATCTGGACTGGACCCGCAAGTTCGAAGAGCTCCGCAAGGAAGGGCTTGTTCCTCCGGCGGATGTGAATGCCTCCGATAAGGAGAATGATCCGCAAATGGATCTGCTCGCAGCAGGCAAGGTGCTGTTCCGTTACAGCTTCTCCAACAATCTGGGAACCTGGGACAGCATTAAGCCGGGAGCCTACGCACTTGTAACCATGCCGCGTGCCGAAGAGGCCGGAGGCTGGCTGAAGCCGTCGATGTACATGGCGGTCTCCAAGAACTCCAAGCATGCTGAAGAAGCCAAGAAATTCATCAACTGGTTCGTGAATGATGCTGAGGCTGCCCAAATCACCAAGACCTTCCGCGGCCTCCCGGCCAACAAGGATAATGCCGCTCTGCTGGAAGCTAATATGAGCGATCTGGATAAGGTAGGCTTGGCTCTGCTCCGTGCTACGGAGCCGGATGGCCAGACCTGGTCGGCCGGAGCCGGCGGCTGGACGAACTTCGTGGATAAAGACTGGGTACTGGTCCGTGACCAGCTCAGCTTCGGTAAATCCACACCGGAAGAGGCGTTCAAGCAGCTGAAGGAAGCCTCGCTATCCTACGAGAAATAAGGTATGAACTGTAAGCCCGGGACAGCAATGTTCCGGGCTTTATCTTTTTAAAAGATAAGAATGTACGAATTAATCGTTATATTTTGAAAGAATTCGAGCATTGCCCTCCTTTAGCCGGAGTGTGGGCCAATACTATACTTAAGCTATACAAATTGACCACAAGAGGTGACCACAGATGAACCGCTCCACAACCACTTTAGCCCAAGCCTCGCCAGCGCCGAAAAAAAGCTCCTATTTCAAAAGCCGGTGGAACGCTCCGCTTGCAGGCTATTTGTTTATTTCGCCCTGGCTGATCGGGTTCCTGGTACTGACGGCGTATCCGTTGTTCTTATCCCTGTATTATTCGTTTACCGACTACACCCTGATGCAGCCGATGAAATGGATCGGGTCCCGCAATTACGAACGGATTTTCACCGCAGACCCCAAATTCATTCAATCCGCCAAAGTCACAGTCATGTATGTGCTGGCCTCCGTGCCGCTTAAGCTGATTGCGGCCCTGCTCGTGGCCATGGTACTCAGCAGAGCGGTCAGAGGGATCAGCGTCTACCGCACAGCGATCTATTTCCCTTCTCTAATCGGAGGCAGTATCGGGGTATCGCTGCTCTGGCGTAACATCTTCGGGGTAGACGGGATTTTTAACAAGCTGATTGCCGTCTTTGGCATCGAAGGGAAAAGCTGGATTACCAACCCGGACACCGCGCTTAGCACACTGATTCTGCTCACGGTCTGGCAATTCGGCTCCACCATGGTTATCTTCCTGGCAGGGCTGAAGCAGATTCCCAATGACTTGTATGAAGCTTCCTCGGTAGACGGGGCGAACAGGTTCATTCAATTCTTCCGCATTACATTGCCTATGCTGTCGCCGATTCTCTACTTCAACCTGATTATGGCCGTGATCAACGCCTTCCAGATGTTCACCTCGGCCTTCGTGATTACGAATGGCGGACCGATGAACGCTACATATGTATATGCCATGTATTTGTACGAACGGGCCTTCAGCCGGTACGAGCTGGGCTACGCTTCTGCATTGGCCTGGATTATGCTGGTCGCCATTGTGGCCGCAACACTTCTGATCTCTTACACCTCGAAGTATTGGGTATTCTATGAGACTGACACTGGAGGGAAAAAACGCAAATGACAACTTTGAATTGGAAGCCTGCACTCCGGCATGTGTTCATGATTCTCTTCAGCTTCCTCATGGTCTATCCGATTGTCTGGTGGATCGGAGCCTCGCTGAAGGACAGCACCGAGCTGAGTTCACCGGGAATCTTCCCGTCCGTTCCGCAATGGGAGAACTTCACCAAAGGCTGGAACTCGGTGCCCGGACATACATTCACTGATTTCTACCTTAACACCTTCTGGCTGGAAATTATGGTGCTGATCGCAACCCTGTTATCCTGCACGCTGGTTGCTTTCGGATTCGCCAGACTTGATTTTCCGCTGAAGAAATTCTGGTTCTCGATTCTGATGCTGACGCTGATGATGCCGGGCCAGGTGCTGATTATTCCCCAGTATGCCTTGTTCCATCAGCTGGGCTGGGTGAACACGTATTTGCCGTTTGTCGTTCCCCATCTGCTGGCGGGCGGGGCCGGCGGAAGCTTCTTCGTCTTCCTGCTGATCCAGTTCATCCGCGGTGTGCCCAAGGAGCTGGACGAATCGGCCAAAATCGACGGCTGCTCCTGGTTCGGGATTTTCTGGAGAGTGGTCATGCCGCTCGCCTTCCCGGCGGTCGTTACGGTGACGATCTTCTGCTTCCTGTGGAACTGGGATGACTTCCTGGGACACCTCCTGTACATCAACACAGTTGACAAATACACGGTGGGCCTTGCGCTGCGTATGATTAATGACTCCCAGTCTGCAGCCGAGTGGGGCCAGCTTCTGGCCATGTCGCTTGTCTCTATTGTTCCGGCAACGCTTGTGTTCACCTTCCTGCAAAAGTATTTCGTGGACGGGATTGCGACAACAGGCATAAAGGGATAAGATGTAAAAAAACATCCGTCCGATAACGGTAAAGCGCCTGAGCCTTATTCGACGCTTTACCGTTTATTTCGTATGAAGCGGAGGCGAAGGAAGGGGATCACTTGACCAATCCTTTTAAAAAGTACAGGATCGACCGTCTGTTTTTTCACAGCTTTGCCATTATAATTATTCTGGTGATAGCGGTAACGGCTTGGACCAGCTACAGCAACTCCTCCAAGGCCCTTGTACAGACCACCTCCCATTATCAGCAGCGGCTGCTGGATGAGTTGAACAATGAGATTACCACCCGGCTCGATATGATTGAGCAGATCTCACTGTCCACCTCCCGGGACAACGAGCTGACGACCTTTCTCTTGAACAGGCAGGATGATTTCGAGCGGTACCGCAAGCGTGTAAGCGTTGAGAGTGCGCTTGGCAATTTGACCTATGCCATTCCGTTGATTCAGGGGATTGACCTGTATATGGATGAGCCGATGCCGAGCGACGGCCAGAGCTATATCCAATTCCGGAATATTCGCGATCTGGATAAGCAGTCCTGGGCCAGGAATCTGGTGAAAAGCGATTTCGCCTGGTCGGGAGAACATTCCATTCCCAGTGTGCAGGGAGACATTCCGGTGCTTAGCTTCGCCCGGAAAATCATGAACGAGAACGACTATCTCGGTGTGCTTGTCGTTCATATTAAAGCCAGGGAAATCCGTGCGCTGCTGACCGGCAACTCCTCCGGGTCGAACCGGATCATGGCGGACAGCGCCGGCAAGCAGATTCTGAGCATCGGGGAGACGCTGGAGCAGAGCGAGTGGTCGAAATGGATCGACCTCAAGAGCAACAAATCCGGCTATGTCCACATTCCCGGCGATAAGGATACCGGCAATACGCTGCTGGTCTACTCCAGAATGGATAATTCCATCTGGACGCTGATTGAGTTCACCTCCTGGAAGCAGATTACGGCAAGCAGTCTGGAGCTGGCGGAATGGATCGGGCTGATCGGGATTGGAGCGATTCTGCTGGTCCTGCTATTGACGCATTATCTGAGCAGGCAATTCTCCAAGCCCATTAAGCAGCTTGTAAGCGCTATGAGAATATATTCAGTCGGCGGGCACAAGGAGGAGCTGCCAAGCGACTACGAGAATGAATTCGGTTATTTATTCTCCGGCTACCGCAAGCAGACCGAGCGTATCGAGGAGCTGTACCTGTCGCTGGAGCGGCGGTATGAGCAGCAGCGCAAAGCGGAGATTGAGGCCTTGCAGGCCAATATCAATCCCCATTTTCTCTACAATATGCTGGACCAGCTCAACTGGATGGCGATTGAGGCCGGACAGGATGAGCTGAGCCGGATTCTGGAGCTGATGGGCCAGATGTTCAGGATCGGCTTATCCAACGGGGCAAGCTTCATTATGGTATCGGAGGAATTGCAGCATATCCAGTGTTATCTCGAAATCCAGCAGCTCCGCTGGGGCGACGGTCTGGAGTACACTATCGAGGTGGAACCGGGGCTTCAGGAGGCTTATCTTCCCAAGCTCACCCTGCAGCCGTTCGTGGAGAATTCCATTGTACACGGCTTCAATAAGCAGCGCAGCGGCCATGTCTCGATCTCCTTAACTAAGGTAGAGGAGACGCTGCAGATTATAATTGATGATAACGGAGCAGGCCTGAAGCAGCCGGAGGCGCGGACGCACAGGCGGCATACCGGCGGCTATGGCATACGGAATGTGAGAGAGCGGATTGCCGGATATTTCGGAAATGACTACGGGGTTACACTGAGTGAACGTGAAGAGGGAGGGACCCGGGTAGAGATTGTTCTGCCGCTGCTCACAGAGGCTCCGGCACAGATACTGACTGCTTCTCTCGCTGCGAAGGAAGGCTGAGGACGGCTGCTGCGGGCCAGAGAAGCTTAAGGAGGCAGACATGATGTGGAAGATCGCTATTATTGACGATGAGCGCCAAGTACTTCAGGGGATGAAACGGGCGATTCCATGGGAGGAGCTGGGTGCGGAATGGGCCGGTGAGGCGCTGAACGGGGAGGACGGTCTGGCGATGATCCGGGCAACCAGCCCGGACATTGTAATCACAGATATCTATATGCCGGTGATGAGCGGCCTGGAGATGATGGAGCAATTAAGGAACGAGGGCTTCAAGGGCAAAATCATTATTCTAAGCGGTTATTCAGACTTCGAGCATGCCAGACAAGCCCTCCGGCTTCAGGTCAGTGACTATGTCTCCAAGCCGATCAGTCTGCCTACGCTTAGAACGATCCTGCACAAGGTTATTGCAGAGCTGCTCAGAGAGCAGGAGAAGGTGATCAGACAAGGCGAGCTGGAGCTAAAAATGATGCTGTATGAGCCTTTTGTCGAGAAGGAATGGGTCCGGTCCGCTGCGGTCGGCACCCTGGAGCCTTCGTATCGGAACAATTCCCATCTTCCGCCTTCGTATCATTACTGGCTGGAAGGCAGGCATGCAAGCATAGGGATCGAGCTGATCCGTGATGACCGGGCCAGCTCCTTCTCGGTCTCGGACTGGAATCTGCTGCGCTTCGCAGTCAGTAACATTGCCTGTGAGGTTACGCGCAAGCATTACGCTAATATGGAATACACTGAGCTGAACAGCTACCGGGCCTTGCTGATTATTCACCCCGAGGCAGAATGCACACAGCAGCTGGAGGAGCTGGGGACCCGGCTGGTCGACAGCATCCACTCGTATCTCAGGCTGGTAGTCCGCATAGGGATTGGAGGACTGAAGGATACATGGACGAAGATTCCAGAATCGACGGAGGAGGCGTTCCGCGCCATGGATCACGGAGCCTTACGGATCAGTCCGGCCTATGAGGTGTACTGCTACCGGGAGAGCCACAGCAGCGGGCAGGACCGTGGGGTGCTCTTCCCGGTGAAGTTCTCTTACAAGCTGGCCGCCGCGATGAAGGCTTCACAGGAGGCGGAGGCGCAGCAGCTTGTATACGGATACATTACCGAGCTGCAAGCGCAGCAAGGGGTCTCCGCCAGCTATGTGCAGATGCTCGGCAGCGAGCTATGGGGCATTATCACCTACTCCCTGTATGAGTCCGGATTCGTGCTCGATGATCTGTTCACCAATGACCAGATTGCCCAGGAGATCGGCAACCTGGCCATACCCGACCAGCTGGCAAGCTGGTTGTCCGCCAAAATTACAGCGATCTGTGCCAGCCGTCAATGGAAGGGTAGCAGCAAGCACCGGCAGGTCGTTGATTTCATGACGAACTACATTCATGAGCATTATGCCGAGGAGCTTACGCTGGCTGATCTGTCGGATAAGGTGTTCATCTCCCGGAATCATTTGTCGATTATTTTCAAGAACATTACCGGGGAGACCTTCAACAATTACCTGACCCGGGTACGGATTGAGAAGGCCAGAGAGCTGCTCATGGAACGCAATATGCTGGTCTATGAAGTGGCGGAGCGGGTTGGCTACAAGAACATTCCTTATTTCAGTACTCTATTCAAGAAGATCACCGGCATGAATCCCACGGAGCTGATCAAATGATGACACATATAATCCGCTAGAGACAAGTATGATGATAGAAGCCGCGATGACAGAGCAGGGACTTGCGGCTTAGCTGCATCAACATCAATGTGTCATCAAGGAGGACAGGGGTATGCCCGTTAACTTCAGCATTATCGGCGGAGGGGGATTCCGCGCACAGTATTATTTACGAATTGCCCGGGTCTTGCCGGACCTGTTTCGGATCGGCGGCCTTGTAGTCAGGGACCGGGCCCAGGGACAGGAGATAGAAGCGGCGTGGGGTGTTCAGACATACCGTTCCCTTGACGAGCTGCTGCGGAATGAGGACCCGGATTTCGCAGTAGTCTCCGTCAGCGGCGGGGCGGCAATGAACTATTTGTACCGGTTGGCCGAGATTGGCCTTCCGGCACTGACAGAGACGCCGCCTGCCTCCAGTCTGGAAGAGCTGGAGCAGCTGCACAAGGAGCTAACCGTGCACGGGGCTTGGATACAGGTCGCAGAGCAGTACCCGTACCATCCGATCCAGGAGGCGCGGCTGTCATTGATCCGCTCCGGCAGGCTGGGCAGAATCACCGAGACGACGGTCTCGGTATCCCATCTGTATCATGGGGCAGCCCTGATGCGCAGGATGCTCGGCATCGGGTTCGAGGAGGCGGTCATCCGGGGGATGCGGTTCGACTCCAACTGGGTTGGCGGACCAACCCGCAGCGGCCCTCCGGTTGAAGACAAGCTGATTCCGCTGCACAGGGATTTGGCCTGGCTGGATTTCGGAGACCGGCTGGGCATTTACGATTTCACCAAGGACCAGCACCGCTCCTGGACGCGCTCGAATCATCTTAGCGTGCGCGGAGAGCGCGGGGAGATCTTCGACAACCGGGTGCTGATCCAGCAGGAGAATCTGGTGCCTCTGCAAATGGAGCTGAAGCGCATCAACCGTGGAGAACAGGAGAATGCCGAAGGCTATTACCTCCAAGGGATAATTTGTGGAGAGCAATGGCTGTATAACAACCCGTTCGCCCCGGCTCGGCTGTACGATGACGAGCTCGCCATTGCGTCCTGTCTGGATAAGATGGCCCTCTATGCGGCTGGCGGCCCCGGCTTCTACGGACTGGAGGAAGCCTCGCAGGATGTATACCTCGGCAAGCTGATTGAGAAGGCCATTGAGTCCGGCGAAGCCGTAAGAGCAGAGCGGATGTGCTGGGCGGAGGGGAAGTAGGGTTGTGGCGGGAGTGTAGCTGCTGGTTATGCTGCTCACATTCTGGCCCGGCTTGAGCTATTGCTGTGGCTGAATGTGTGCTTGATCAAACTTCGTTTCGCTCAAACCCCGGCCTCATGCGGACATTGGCCCCGCCATTTTCGCAGTGGAAAGGCATATATTTATGCGAAGTCACTGTATGAGTGGAGTATGTTATTGACGGAGGGAGCAAGCCGGTACTATAATCTGAAAAACGGATGAAGCACATCCCGCACCCTGATTGATTGGGTGCGGGATTTTTTGTGCGTGAATATGCCTGTAACTTTAGGTTCTGACGCCCCCGGAAGTGAGTGGAGACAGGTGGAATGATCAAGCTCAGTTTGCGGGGGGAGAGTTGATTTTATAGAGGAGGAAGAGAGAAATGGGATTTGCTGAAGAGCATCAGAGATGGCTGGAATATCATAAGAAACGCAGGACGGGGGAACGTCTGGACCGGCTGGAGCGGGGGCACCGGCATGGGGAGCAAATGTTTGTGGAGCGGGTATGGTGGCCGATTTTCGGGAAGTTGGATGATCTTCATCCGGAGTACGAGGTTGCCGATTGGCGGGGCAGGCCGTATTTTGTGGATTTTGTGTGGAAGCCTGGACAGGTTAAGTTCGCTATTGAGATCAAGGGATATGGGCCGCATGTTCAGAACACGGACCGGACCAGATACCGCCAAGAGCTGAACCGGGAGACGTATCTGCAGATTGCCGGATACCGCGTCATCGCCATCCCGTACGATGATCTGGAGTCTGCACCGGAGCAGACAATCTCCCTGCTGAAAGCTTTGCTAACCCCAAGTTTGTTGAAAACCAGTTCGCAGGGGAGCAGTCAATTTACGAGGATAGAGCGCGACATCTTGCGGATTGCAATTAGTCAGAGTAGGTCTCTGCGACCGGTGGATGTGGAGAAGCAACTTGAGATTGACCCGCGTACTGTGAAGAAACTATTAAGTGCTTTATGTGAAAAAGGCAAACTTAAACCTATCTTACGGGAGGGTGGTAGGAGAGTGTGCAGGTATGAGCTTATTTCATCTTTTATGGATATCGATTTGTGGTAATTAGCGTTATTCCGCTTTTGAATCCGCCTAGTGGGAAAGGAGGAGAAAAGGGATAAATCCCATTAAATCTGCCCGAAGTGGGCAATAGAAGGGAAAGAACGGGATTTATCCCATTAAACTCGTCTGAATTGAGTAAAACGAGGAAAATAAAGGTATATATCCCATTAACTCTGCCTGAAGCGGGCGAAAGGAGAAAATGAGAGGGATAAATCCCATTAAGTCCACCGAAAGCCGGCGGCGATCAGAAATGAGGAGCATTAGTGCACCTGAATCCGGCAAAGTTGGCAGCGAGGCGGAAATGAGGGGCATTAGTGCCCCTGAATCCGGCAAAGTTGGCGGCGCGGCGGAAATGAGGGGCATTAGTGCCCCTGATCCCCCCGCAAACGGCCCCACGGCTAATGCCTCAAGCCCCGCCCACCGGCAGCTTGATCGTGAACGCCGAGCCTTGGCCCGGCTCGCTGCGCACCTCAATGGTGCCTTTGCTCAGGCTGATGATGCGCGCGGCGAGCGGCAGGCCGAGGCCGTTGCCCCCGGCGGCGCGGGCGGGGTCGCCCTGGTAGAACTTCTCGAAGATGTGCTTGCGCACCTTCGGGGTCATGCCGATGCCGGTGTCCGCGATGACCACCGAGATCCAGGCCCCGTCCGAGTGGAGCGCGACCGAGATCGTTCCGCCCTCCGGCGTGAACTTGATCGCATTGCCGAGCACATTAAGCCACACCTGCATCATCAGCTCCTCGTTGCCATAATACCGCTGCTCATCCAGCTCAATATCCAGATTCAGCTGCTTGGCGGACCAGAGGGATTCCAGCAGCAGCAGTGCCTGGCGGAGCTGCTCATCCAGCGGATATTCGGCCAGCTCTGAGAGCATCTCCTGGTTCTCCAGCTTGGATATCTTGAGGATGTTACCGGACAGATTGGACAGCTGCCGTGAGCTCTCAATGATCATTCCGGTGTATTCGTTATGCTCCTCCTTGCTCAGATTCTCTTCCTGCAGCAGCATGGCGTACCCTTCGATTGCTGCAATGGGCGTCTTGAATTCGTGAGACACATTCACGACGAAGTCATTGCGGAGGGTCTCGATGCTGCGAAGCTCCTGAACCATAAGGTTGAAATGATGTGCCACCTCACTGATCTCATTAATCCGGTGGGACTCATTCAGATAGATATTGAAGTTGCCGTCTGCAATCTCTTTGGCTGCCCTGCTGAAGTCTGTAATCGGGGCCAGGATCTTCTTGCCCACCATGATAGTGATCGTAGTCCCGACGACCAGGCTGAACAGCATCATTGTCAGAACGGGCGGAAACGGATTGCCGTGCTCCCTGGTATGATTGCCCAGCCGGTAATACAGAAAGGCTATGACTCCCAGGATGAAGACAAAGAACAGAATGATCACGAACACCATTGAGACGAAATACCACCATAGCCCCCTGTCTCTTCCCCGAATCATCCCTGCTTCACCGCCTTATAGCCAAGCCCTCTGACCGTGACGATTTCAAAATCCGGATTGTCCCTGAAACGCTCCCGCAGCCGGTTAATGTGAACCACCACCGTATGCTCATCCGACTCGGAGTCCATCCCCCAGATTTCATCCATGAGCTGCTGCTTGGTGAAAATTTTATTCGGATAAGAGATCATTTTATAGAGGAGATAGAATTCCTTTTGCGGCAGCACGGTGCGTTCAGGCCCCTGAATCACGGTTAACGCATCATAGTCCAGTACCGTTTCTCCCCATTCGATTTTGCGTTCGCTGATGATTTTGGCCCGGCGCAGCAGCGCCCCGACACGCAGGAGCATCTCATTCACATTGACCGGCTTGACCATATAATCATCAATGCCAACGAGGAAGCCCTGCTGCTTATCGGCAAAATTCTCCCGCGCCGTCACCATCAGGACCGGAAGCTGACTGTTGTTGTCCCGGATCATCCGTGTCAGCTCGAAGCCGTCCATCACGGGCATCATAATATCGCAGATCATCAGATCGATATATTCCTTATCCAGCATCGCCAGCGCATCCTCGCCATTCACAGCCGGAACCGTGCGGTAGCCGTGTCTGGTCAGTACAGTACAGAAGAGCTGCCGCAGCTTGGCGTCATCCTCAACTACAAGAATAGTAAACATAGGTTCTCCTCCTGGAACGGTTCCATGTTATAGAACGTATAGCCTGTATATATGTTCTGTGGTTTTTTTTAAGTATACCTCATCAAGATCAACTTAATCTCAACCGGGAGTTTAGGTTTAGTTTATATTGGACGATTATACTGGGGAACAGCAGGACAGGAAGTGCGTCGCACCTACAGAGAATAAGAGTATAGGAATGGAAAGGGAGACTGGACAATGCTGCAATTAAAAAACATTACCAAGAGCTATAAGACCGGTGAATTCACTCAAGTTGCACTGGATAAAGTAAATCTCAATTTCAGAGAAAGTGAGTTCGTTGCGATTCTGGGCCAGAGCGGCTCGGGCAAGACCACGCTGCTTAATATCGTCGGCGGACTGGATCAGTATGACAGCGGAGAGCTGATCATTAACGGCCAATCGACGGAGCGCTTCAAGGACAGCGAGTGGGATGCGTACCGCAATAACAGTGTCGGCTTTATTTTTCAGAGTTATAATCTGATCTCGCACTTAAGCATCACAGACAACGTGGAGATGGGGATGACACTCAGCGGGGTATCTTCAGCCGAGAAGCACCGCAAGGCGCTGGAGGTACTGGAGAAGGTCGGACTTAAGGATCATGTGCACAAAAAGCCGAACCAGCTCTCAGGCGGACAGATGCAGCGTGTGGCGATTGCCCGTGCGCTCGCGAACAATCCGGATATTATCCTGGCCGATGAGCCTACCGGAGCCTTGGATTCGGAGACCAGTGAGCAGATCATGGAGCTGATCAAGTCGATTGCCGAGGATAAGCTCGTCATCATGGTTACCCATAATCCTGAGCTGGCAGAGAACTATGCAGACCGCGTGATCCGCTTCTCGGATGGTCATGCGATCTCGGACAGCAATCCGCTGCCTACACAGAAGACCTCAAGTGCGTATAAGCTGAAGCAGACAAGCATGAGCTTTTTCACAGCCCTCAAATTATCCGGCAAAAACATTGCCACCAAGAAATGGCGCACGGGGTTGACCGCTTTTGCCTCCAGTATCGGAATTATCGGTATTGCCCTGATCCTGTCCCTGTCCAATGGCTTCGACAAACAGATCAGCTCCTATGAAACCGGGGCCTTATCCAACTTCCCGATCTCCATCAACCAGACGGCAATGAACTTGCAGAATGCAGGTCCTCCAGGCCAGGAAACAACGGAGCTCCCCTCCTATCCGGCTGAGAAAAAGCTGTATCCATACGACCCTACGGTGAATTCAGCCATCCACACGAACGTGCTGACCAAGGAGTATATCGAGTACCTTGACGGAATCGATCCCAAGCTGATTGACGGCGTCTCTTACACCCGTACCGTGAATATGAACTGGCTGGTGAAGAATGGGGACAAGGCGTCGGTTCTGGATAAAAGCAAGATCACAGTAGCACCGTATCCAAGCAAACAGGGCAGTGCCTCGGGCAGCTATCTGGAGCAATACTATGATCTGCTGGAGGGGAAATTCCCGACAGAGAAGACGGATCTTGTGCTGATCGTGGATCAGTACAACCGTCTGACCGATGGAGCAGTGAATGCGCTCGGACTGGATTATAAAGCAAAGAGTATCAATCTGAGTGATCTGGTCGGAACTCCGCTCAAGCTGGTCATGAACAATGATTATTATAAGCAAAATGGTGAACAGTTTGTAGTCAATGCAACCGGAGGAAATCTGAATGACCTCTACAACAGCCCTAAGGCAGTAACACTTAATATTGTCGGTGTGCTGCGCGCACAGGAGGGGTCGACAATCTCAACGCTGTCGCCCGGCCTAGTCTACTCCGATGAATTGGCAGCCTCCTTCATTGCAGATGCACAGAAATCGGAAATTGTACTCGCACAAGAGAAATCCGATATCAATGTATTGACGGGGCAAGCCCTGTCGGAGGGGGTCGCAGGCGGAGGCTCCGGTACCGGAATGGGCGAGATGCCGCTAGTGAACGCCGGGATGGCAGCGGCAGCCAGCATGTCGTCCATGACGAAGGAGAATGCCCTTGCAGCGCTGGGGGCCACGGATATTCCAAGCGCAGTCTCGCTGTATCCGATTGATTTCAGCGCCAAGGAATCTGTAACGGCTTATCTCGATAAGTGGAATGAAGGGAAGGCTGCCGAAGCTCAGGTACAGTACACCGACCTCGCAGCTATTGTCACCAACATTTCCGGCGGAATTATGGACGGGATTACGATGGTGCTGATTGCTTTTGCGGCGATTTCCCTGGTGGTCTCCCTGATCATGATTGCGATCATTACGTATATCTCCGTGATGGAACGTACGAAGGAGATCGGCGTACTGCGTGCACTGGGTGCCCGTAAGAAGGATATCACGCGGGTGTTCAATGCCGAGACCTTCATTATCGGAGCATGCTCGGGGATTCTGGGCATCGGCATCACTTATCTGCTGACCATCCCTGTCAATGCAGTCCTCTACAACCTGACGGAGCTGAAAAATGTCGCCCAGCTGAATCCGCTCCACGCGCTCGTTCTTGGTGTCATCAGCGTCCTGCTCACTATGCTGGGCGGAGCTATTCCGGCCAAGATGGCGGCGAAGAAGGACCCGGTGACTGCCCTGCGCAGTGAATAACCAGCCGTAGTCCAGATCAGCCAGACTGAAATAACGAAATGATGAAATGACGAAGAACCAAGGGAATCCGTTCCTTTGGTTCTTTCTGCATTTAATTTCCGCATGATAAATTGTCATAGATCACAGACATACAGGAATATTGTGGGATAAAATAACAGGAAATAGAGAGTTAATCATGTACCCAGGAGGGATTAAATGAAGACCAGAGGCAAGTTACAGGTCATTGCAGGTTTTCTTATGCTGGCGGCTATTATTACCTTGCACGATGTGCTGGAGAATCAGACTCTGAGAATCGTATTATCGATCACTGTAGCGGTAGCCGCTGCTTATTTTCTTTCCAAAATCAGTTCTCCGAAGCAGGTATCCGGCAGAACGATGACGGTAGCGTTAATATCACTGCTGTTATTCACTTGCGCATACCATATCCTTTTGTCCGTAGTTCTGGAGCAGAGTATATTCGCTAATGGTTTTTGGATGTTCTTATGCGTCATTTATTTGTTAATCTGGATGCGTGACCGGCTAAGTCCCTCAAAATAACAGCCGCCGCTTGCATTGGGAGTAGCCGGAGCAGCAGTCTGGGATTACTCCGCAGAAGGCAGCTGGGCGCGCAGCGTTTTCTTTTTGTTAATCTCCTTGGACAGCTCTAGCTGCTGCTGGGAGATTTTTTTGAGCTCGGCCTGCAGCTTGGTAATGCGGCTCATTTTACTGCTGAGGGAGCTTGGGGATGAGCTTAGCTTGCAGTCTTTTTCCAGCTGGTTGATCTTGAGCTTGGTCTTGCGGGTCTTCTTCTGCAGCTCTGTAATACCGGCTTCCATCTCTGCGATCTCCTGGTTTAAACGATCCAGCACCGGTTTTGTGAAATTAATAGCCATTCGGGCACCTCTTACTTTTATTAATATAATAAGCATTCAGGATATCATTGTACTATAAGCGCTACGTATATGCGAGGGTGTAGAAGAAGATCCGTGGAGTGCGCTCCGCGGGTCTTCTTCTGTCAGCAGCCTATGGAATAGCACAGCAGGCAGGTGCTCTCCTCAGACCTCCTCGGCGACAACGGTCTGCTGCTTCAGGGCCGGTTCCTTGGCTTGACCCACCTGCTTAATGAAGAAGGAGAGTAAGAGCCCGATAATTCCGATGCCCACAATAACCAGATAGGAATCGTTGATGCCCTGGATGGAAGCCTCCATTACCATATGCTTCTGAGTCTCGCCGGCAGTTCCGCCGCTGGCTGCGAGTTCCTGGAAGTGAGTGGCGGTACGGCTGGTCATCACGGTGACCAGCAGAGAAGTGCCTACTGCGCCGGCAACCTGCCTTACGGTATTGGAGATCGCTGTACCATGTGAATTCAGCCTGGAGGGCAGCTGATTCAGCCCGAGGGTCTGAATCGGCATCAGCAGCAAGGCCATGCCGATCCGGCGGCCGGTGGACATCAGCATCAAATAACCGTAGCTTGTCGAGTCTGTAAGATTCACGAAGCTGAGTGTAGTCAGAATCGTGATCGTCAGGCCGATAATGGCGAGCCATTTCGCTCCGAAGCGGTCGAACAGCTTGCCGGTGACCGGCATCAGCGCCCCCATAATCACCGCGCCGGGCAGCAGCAGCAGGCCGGATTCCATAGCGGTGAAGCCGCGGGCATTCTGCAGATAGAGCGGCAGCAGCATCATATCCGCATACATCACAATCGTAACCGCCACACTGATGACGGTGGTCAAGGAGAACATATTGTATTGGAAGGCCCGCAGATCCAGCAGCGGGCTCACGGAGGTGAGCTGCTTCCATATGAATAATCCTAGCGACACGGCGCCGGCGGCCAGCGACAATAGCACCTCTGCGCTGGACCAGCCAGCACTGGCTGCCCGGCTGAAGCCATAGAGCAGGGTGCCGAATCCGATGGTGGACAGGATCACGCTGGTAATATCGATTTTGGGAAAAGATCGCTCGGCCACATTTCTCAGATAAATAAAACCGCATACGATGACCATAACCGTGAGTGGAAGCATGCCGTAGAACATCATCTCCCAAGAATAACGTTCCATAATATATCCGGCCAGCGTAGGGCCGATAGCCGGGGCAAAGATAATGGCCAGCCCGACCATCCCCATGGCGGCTCCTCTTTTCTCACGCGGGAAGAGGGTCAAAATAACCTGGGTGAGCAGCGGCATGATAATGCCGGCACCGGCAGCCTGAATCATCCGTCCGGTAAGTAGCACAGGGAAGCTTCCCGCGAGCGCTGATACAAGGGTACCCGCAAAGAAAATAAACATCGAGGCCTGGAAAAGCTCCCGTGTAGTGAATCGCTGCATTAGATAGGCCGTAATGGGAATCAGCACACCGTTAACCAGCATATAGCCGGTAGTGAGCCACTGGGCCGTGGCCGCCGTAATATCGAAGTCATGCATCAGCTCCGGTGTAGCAACACTCATGATGGTCTGATTTAGTGTAGCCAGAAAGGCACCCAGAATCATTACGAAAAGAATAGGTCCCTTGGAAATGGGTTGGGCTTCTTTGCTTGCTGTCTTGTTACTCACTATTCTTCATCCTTTCAAACCGCCAACTCATGGACTAAATTTACAAAGTGTCGTATAGTTTACAATGTATAAAGTAGATTATAAATGAAAATATCATGTAATCAAGCAACGATTTTCGTGAAAATGTAAATTAGTTTACACTTTGATGATATGTGTAGTGTATATAGTTGAAAAACGACACTTTTGACTGAAAATGTAGCCTGCTCTTGGGCAGCACAGATTGGAGAGAACAGAAATGACGAATCCCGCCGAGCGGACAGATCCGCGTGTCCTTCGTACACGCCAATTTCTTAAAGAGGCTCTAATAGAGCTGATGGAAGAGATGAGTATAGAGAAAATTACCGTCAACCGCCTTGCGCAGCGGGCCCAAATTAACCGTGTGACCTTCTATCTGCATTACCGGGATATCCCGGATATGCTGGAGAAAATGGCGGATGATATGGCTGAGGAGGTTCTGGAAGTGGTGAGAGAGGATACGGATTTTATGGAAGCCGCACAACAAGAGAAGTGGCCGATGCTGGAGCACCTGCTTGTGCATATTGCAGAGAACGCCAAATTCTACAAAATCGTACTTACGTCGCGGAAGAGCACGATCTTTACCGACCGGCTTTTTAAACTGATGGCAGACATTATTTCTGCACGGGTGGAGAGCAGGGTTACCGCGCATGACGCTTCTGAAGTAACGGTACAGAAGGACATCGCTGTGTGGTACGGCTCGGCGGCCCTCATTGGCACCATCATCGCCTGGCTCCGGGAGGATATGCCGTATACACCGCAGTATCTAGCCAAGCAGATCACTTCGCTACGGGCGAATTGATTGCCGGAGGCAGATCAGGATGGCTCCACAGGTCCAAGAGCAGCCAATTCCTCCCGCATATAAATAGTAGAGACTACTATGTATTCTGAAGCTATTTTTGATGAGGTGGGGTGGTGCGAGATGAAGAGACAGGCAAGACCGGCACGGAAGCGGGTGCTTCGCGCCAATCGGCAGGCTGTACCCGGAGTGAAGCGCAGAATCAAGGTGCAGACAGTTGAATTTGCGGTGTTTGGTGACAGTCATGTGGGATATGGTAACAGCTTGAGCATCTTTAAGAGTCTTTTGCCTAAGGCAGTGAGCAGCGGGAACAAACGGTTTATCATCTTCGGGGGAGATAACACCCAGGCGGGGGCGGATCACGGGAATAACGCCGGGACGTACTATAAGGAATTCAAGGACACCGTTACCAGTACGCTGGGAAGCATCCCTTACAAGGCTTCTATTGGAAATTGGGAGGCCAGCACACGGTCGTTGTTCACCCAGTATTTAGGGGCGGTGGCCGGACAGATGAATTTCCCGGGAACGCAGGGCAAGGTGAGATATATATGGCTGGATTGCGCACTGGGGCAATTCACGCCGGCCAGCCTCAATCTACTGCGTAATCTGGATGACAGGTATTTCTATATTATTGATTTCCACTGGCCGCTCCGGGTACAGGGCATTACGGTGGATTCCAGCCATGTGCTCAGTGCGGCCGAGACCTCCAAGTTCTTCACAGCCATTCCGGCAAAAGCCAGAGAGAAGGTGCTGGCGATCTTCACACATCATGGTCACAAATTCTACCGGAAGCTGAATAACATCTATCCGGGGTACACGAAGACCAAATTCTTCGTCACCGGCTGCTCCGGGGACTACAAATGCAAGCCCGGCGGGAATATGGGCTATTATAACGCCACATTAACCAGCAGCGGATCAGGCTATAAAGTCGAGGCTTTTATTGCCCACTAAGCTTATTAGACTGAGCATAACTGAGGAGAATGTCTTCAAGGCATTCTCTTTTGTCTTTTGCTGCCTTATGAGAACTTGACAGCCCTTTCACAGGTTGGGTATGGTTGTCTGGTCAGCAGATAAAGGAGGCAGAACAGAATGTCAGGATTACTTGGAAATCACTTCATGACACAGATTGGGATTCTGGTTCACGATATCGAGAAGGTGAGTCAGGCGTATGCAGACTTTTTCGGACTGGACAAGCCTCAGATCAGCATCACGGACACGGCAGACATTGCCCGGACGGAGTATAACGGCGGAGGGACAGGGGCGCGGGCGAAGCTGGCTTTTTTCGACATGGGTTCTCTGCAACTGGAACTGATTGAACCGGACCATCAGCCGAGCACCTGGCGGGATTACCTGAATGAGCACGGGGAAGGGGTTCACCACATTGCATTCGTGGTGGAAGGAATGAAGGACAAGATCATGCTGCTCGAAGGCAAGGGATTCCCGCTCCAGCAAAAGGGCGAGTATACCGGCGGGCGGTACGCTTATATGGATACATTCAAGGAGTTGAAGGTTGTGCTGGAGTTGCTGGAGAATGACAACGATAACAGTAATAATAAGGATTAGTAATATAAATAGAATTCAGACAGGAGGAATTATACAATGAATATTCTGATTACAGGGGCGGGACGCGGACTGGGCCTTGAGCTGGCGGCGGCTGCACTGGAACGTGGACATGCTGTTATTGCCGGGGTGCGGGATCTGACGCGCGGGCAGGCAGCCTTAGCTGATCTGGCGGCAGTACACGCGGATAAGCTGACTCTAGTGACGCTTGATGTGACGGACGAGGCCGGAATAGCAGCACTTGCCGCCAGCCTGACAGAGCAGGCCCGGACACTCGGCGTCATCATCAATAATGCCGCAGTGCTGAATGCCACGGACACCCCGCTTGAAGAGCTGGATATGGAAGAGATGCAGCATGCCATGGACATCAATCTGTACGGGCCGATGCGGGTGGTCAAGCACCTTCTGCCTCTGCTGACAGGGCCGGATGCTTCAATCATTAATATCTCATCAGAGGCAGGCAGTATCACCAATGCTTACCCGGGCAGCTATCCGTATACGATCTCCAAGACAGCGCTCAATATGTTCACGCAGAAGCTCCATGTCACGCTGAAGGACCGCGGCATCCATGTGCTCAGCGTCCATCCCGGCTGGATGCCTACGGATATGGGCGGAGCTAAGGCACCGCTTCACCCGCGCACCAGTGCCGAAGGGATTCTGGACCTGATCGGGCAGAGAGCCGAGCCGTCCGGCCATTTCAGATTCGTGGATTACACAGGTAAGGATATGGATATCTAGCTGCCATGCCCGGCACTTCACCTGTCAAGAGGCGAGTGGAGTTGTAATGTTCTCGTCCGGAGAGCGGCGGGGCCAGAGCAGCAATCCCAGTGAGCAGACTACCAGCACTACGCAGAGCAGGTAGGAATGGCGGTATCCTAACCACTGGGCTGCGGCTCCTCCCGCCAGGCTTCCGGCCAGTCTGCCGATGGTTGTAGCATTGGTGTACAGCGTGGAGGCATAGCCGGGAAGGTCCGGCAGCAGATCCTGAATATAGCTGATGCCAATTGCAGAGATCACAGCGACAAAAAAAGCCAGCAGTACCTGTCCGGCGATGAGCTGCCACAGCTCACCTACTCCGATCACCAGCGCATAATAGATTCCCCCCATTGCCATTCCCCAGCCCAGCAGCACCTTGCTTTCGTATTTGGCT
The DNA here is from genome assembly GCF_000517965.1 of Paenibacillus sp. FSL R7-277. Classification (NCBI taxonomy): domain Bacteria; kingdom Bacillati; phylum Bacillota; class Bacilli; order Caryophanales; family Paenibacillaceae; genus Paenibacillus; species Paenibacillus sp. FSL R7-277. The sequence continues at coordinate 132,693 of NZ_ASPX01000036.1, read as the reverse complement.
GACAGCAGCCCCAGCACCAGCATGAACGGAATTTCCATTAACGCACAGATACTGGCCACCGAAGCTACATTCTGTGTAGTGCCTCCCAGCGTATTGACAATGAACAAGGAGATATTCAGATTATTGGCCCAGTGTCCGGTATAGAGCAGGGTCAGGATGAGAAAAGGAACCAGTACCCTGGCATTCCTTTGCACCCCGGCGGGCTGCCGGACACGCTGTTGAAGCTGCTGCTTAGCGGCTGAAGGCCGTACGAAGCTGAACACCAGAAGAGCATTGAGCAGGAAGATCAGAGTGGTCGACGAGAAGATCCCCTGAAATCCGAAGCGGCTCAGGAGGGCGGCTCCTACCAGCGGACCGCTGATGAAGCCAAGGGAGAACATCGAGCGCAGGGCCGAGTTAGCCAAGGCATGATCAGGAGAGCTGCTGGCGCTCACAGCTTCTCTGGCACTGGCGAATAATTGCGGCATCGCCGGGGCGCCGGCTGCGGTGAATATTGTCATATAGGCCAGCAGCGGGTAGAAGTCATGGATGAATATGTATCCGGCAAAAGCAACCGCGTTGAACATCATACAGATCACCATCAGCCTGCGGCGGTTCAGCCCGGCGTCGGAGCGTTTGGCAATGAACATGCTTAAGGCTACTCCGCTAAGCAGCGTCACCGCTGTAAATATTCCGAAGGTTCCGGCGGATACGCCGAGTTCTTCTGTGAAGTAGACCGCCAGGAATGGAGCGCTGATCGAGATGGCCATTCCCTGGAACAGCATGCAGAGCAGGAATATAGGATAGGTTGGAATGAGGAGCAGAGCATAGGTTCTTTTGAGCATAGAGTGTGTGAACTTCCTTTCAGCATTGTTTAGTCTTAACTTCGATTTATCTATAGTATAACGTCAATAGTATGTGATGTATCTGATTAACGTCTTTACAGTACGGAATCCCTAATAATGAACTGATTTTTGGGCCAATTGTTCAGGTGTTATTGTCAGGAAGGATCTTTTAAGATGGAGGAGGATAGGACAGCCGGGCTGTGCGGAGGAAAGCGGACGCTGGTTTGGCTGGAGATGAAACCGTTATCATGAAGAATGAAGGAGAGATTACATTTGGACGCTGCTGCATATCCTTTTAGACAAACGGAATTGCCATTAGATGAACGTGTTCAGGATCTGCTCTCCCGGCTGACGCTTGCGGAGAAGGTCAGTCTGATGCCGCAATATCAGGCTGCCATTGAACGGCTGGGTGTAGGCGGTTACAAGCATGGAACGGAGGGAGCGCACGGGATTTCATGGCTGGGCAAAGCCACCTCCTACCCGCAGCCAGGCGGCCTAGCCTGTACCTGGAATCCGGCGCTGCTGCAGAGAATCGGCTCGGCGATCGGGGATGAGGCCAGAGCCTTTTACCGCAAGAATCCCACTATTAACGGCTTGACTCTCTGGGCACCGACTGTGGATATGGAACGGGACCCGCGCTGGGGGAGAACAGAGGAAGCCTACGGGGAAGACCCTGAGCTGACAGGCCGGCTGAGTACAGCGCTCGTCCAGGGAATTCAGGGGGATCATCCGGTGTATCTGAAAGCGGTAGCGACCCTGAAGCATTTCCTCGGGAACAATAATGAGATCGACCGGGGCGTGGCTTCGTCCAGCATTGACCCGCGCAATATGCGCGAATATTATCTGGAAGCGTTCAAGCCTGCCTTCAAGGAAGGCGGCGCACAATCCATGATGACCGCCTACAATTCGGTGAACGGCGTGCCGGTTATCCTCCATCCGGCGGTGATGGAGATTGTGAAGGGCGAATGGGAGATGGACGGCTTCATTGTGAGCGATGCCGGAGACCTGTTCGGGATTGTGAAGGATCATAAGTATTATGATTCCTTCGCAGAGTCCATGGCGGAATCCATTAAGAATGGCATTGACAGTGTAACCGAAGAGACAGAGGAGACCATTAAGGTTATTCACGAGGCGCTCCGTGAAGGAATGCTGACCGAGGCGGATCTGGACCGCGCGCTGGCGAACACCTTCCGCGTCCGCTTCCGGCTCGGTGAGTTCGATCCGGAGGAAGGTAATCCGTATACGAAGATAGACGACTCAGCCATTCTCAGCAAAGCGCATGGCGAGCTGTCACTCGAAGCCGCGAAGGAATCCATAGTGCTGCTGAAGAACGACAACGCTGCCCTTCCGCTGAATGCAGCCTCGTTGTCCAAGGTCGCTGTGATCGGCACGCTGGGGGACGAAGCGTTCAGAGACTGGTATTCCGGTACGCTGCCATATGCGGTGACCCCTTTGCAGGGAATCATCAAGAAGCTGGCAGGTAAGCAGGTCACCTTCGAGAGCGGAGATGACCGGATCATTCTGACCTCCGCTGCCAGCGGACAAGCAGTGGGCATCACGGGCGAGGACGGACGGCTCGCAGTGCTGCATGATCAGCCGGAGCGGGGAGAGATGTTCCGCCATACGGCGTGGGGCTGGACCGCTCATACCCTTGAATCTGCCAGCAGGGGACAATATGTTACCCTGACAGATGCCGGCACACTGACCGCTTCCGCTGATGAAATCTATGGCTGGTATGTGAAGGAATCGCTGAATCTGGTCCCGGAGGGGGAAGGCACCGTCAGCTTGCGGACCTGGAACAATCAGCCGCTCGTTATCAGTGCTGAGGACGGAACTATTCGCGCTGCTGAAGAACAAACGTCTGCCGAAGCAGCCCAATTCCATAAGAAAGTTGTCGTGAACGGCGTAGAAGCAGCGGCGGAAGCGGCCCGGGCCGCTGAGGTTGCCGTTGTATTCGTTGGTAACCATCCGCTCTTGAACGGCAAGGAGGAGATTGACCGGCCGGATATCGTACTGCCCGCAGAGCAGGAGAATCTGGTCAAGGCTGTCTATGCCGCCAACCCGAACACCGTCGTGGTGATCGTCGGCAGCTATCCGATTTCCTCCACCTGGATCGACGAGCATATTCCGGCTGTGCTGTACACCTCGCACAGCGGACAGGAGCTGGGCCATGCAGTCGCAGATGTCCTGTTCGGCGATTACAGCCCGTCCGGCAAGCTGAATATGACCTGGTACCGCAGCGTCAGCCAGCTGCCTGAATTCATGGACTACGATATTATCAAAGGCAAGAGAACCTACATGTACTTCGACGGTGAGCCGCTCTATCCGTTCGGTCACGGTCTGAGCTATGCGCAGGTGAATTATAACAAGCTATCACTGGCAGCGGAGGAAGTACAGCAGGATGGTATTATCAGTCTGAACGTAGAGCTTGAGAACAGCGGGAGTGTAGACGGTGACGAGGTAGTTCAGCTGTATGTCCAGTGCTTGTCTACCCGGATCAGGCGTCCGCTTAAGCAATTGAAGAGGTTTGACAAAATCCGGCTGGCTGCCGGACAGAAGCAGACGGTCACATTCACCTTACCGGCCGCTGAACTTTCCTTCTGGGACGTCAGCCGCGAACAGTACTGTGTGGAGGATGGGGAATACATGCTGATGGCAGGCCGTTCCTCGGGAGATATCCGGCTGTCAGCCACAATCAGGTTGCATGGCGAGACCGTTCCGCCGCGTGATCTGTATACGCCGGTTAAGGCTGAGAATTACGATGATTACGAAGCGGTTTTCCTTGATGAATGCAAGGCCGGCGGCGCTGCGGTGCATCCGGTGAAGGAAGGGGCATGGATCGCCTTCCATAATGTAAGGTTTGCAGAGGGTGCAGCGGGCGTCGAGATGCTTGTATCCTCCGTTCAGGGAGGCGTGGTTGAAGTCCGGACCGGCAGTCCGTCCGGCAAGCTGGCAGCAATGCTCGCGGTTCCGGCAGACGGGGAGCAGCAGTGGCACAGCCAGTCGGCTATAGCCGATATAGACGCCGGAATCACAGATGTATATCTTGTATTGCAGGGTGAGGTTCTGCTCAGCCGCGTTCAGTTTACGGTGTAGGTATTCTTGCATTGCGGGACCTTTGTATAGATGTGAAAAAAGCTTCTGGATGGCCCTTTGGGCGGTCCGGAAGCTTTTTTGTTGAACTGGCTGTGAATCAGTTCCTGAAAATACCATTACTTGTATACGGAATAATCAGGGAGTGACCTTCTATGCCAAGCAAGATTGCAGTGCATAAACCGGCAGAGCCGCAGAACGTGACCCACAGAAGGCCAGCGCAAGTCCCGCTCGCAGACAAGGCGGCATTGAAGCCGCCGCTGCGAACACCGCTTGAGCTCAACCAGCTGGCCCACCGCCTTCGAACGGCCCCGGAGACTGTAAGTTCCAGGGAGTTCAATCTGCTCAGCGGTGTAATTGGCCTGCGGAGTGCGCTTATGCTGCTGGACCAAGGCAAGCGAACCAAGTCTGAACAGGCTGAACAGACCCGCGCGAAAGCAGACAAACCTAGCTTACCTGAATTAGGCTCCAAAAAAACGGCTGAAATCAAGTCTCCACCAATCATCGAAAAACCGGATACGGCCCGGGCCATCCATGCCTTCAGGAAAACCTCACAGTCGGAAGCCAAGCGGGGAGGGAAGTCAGAGGTCAAGCCTGCCGTAGTCCAAGCACAGGCAGAGAAGACTGGAAAAGCGGAGGCGGCCATCCATGCCCGGTCACAAGGTGGACTCAAGCCTCCGGTGAAAGTGAGCTCCAGTGCGAAGCCGGAACGCAAACCGGAAGCTAAGATGGGCGCTGAGGCAGAGGAGAAGACCTCTGCCAGAATAGCCGCGCCAAGGCAGAGGCCGGCAGACAAGCCAGTTGGGCAGGAGCAAAAGTCTGCAGACAAGCCAGCTACGCCAGGACAGAAGTCTACAGCAGCAAGTCCACAGTCTTCTGCCTCGCTTCTGAAAGCCAGGAGAACAGGTGTCAAAGCTCCGGTTATTCATATTAAAGGCAGCAATCCGGGCGGCATAATCGGGCAGCTAAGCAGCGTTGCTCCGGCTGAAATCACTCAGGCGTACAACCAGGCGGTAGGTGTCTCCGGTGAGGTTCTGGGGCAGCAAAGACAGCAGGCAGAGAAGGCGCTGCCTGTCATTGCGGCACCCACTGGCATCGCACCCGGCCCGGCTGCTGATCCTATGAAGCGCACAGCGGCAGCTCCGCTGCCCGCCGCCAAGCTGCCTGCTTTTCAGAGCGGTAAGCAAGGCGGGGATACGTCAGCTGGAGTGAACAGCTTTCCTCAAGTCACCGAGGAGACAGATCCGGATCAGATGATGGAGGAAGCAAGCAGGTATGCGGCGAATCCGCCGGAGGTTGCTCTCACTGGTGAAGCTGATCCATCCCAGGTGGAGAGCTTTCAGACAGAAGCCAAGCAGCATGTGCAGACTGTACAGGCTTCCGAGCTGGAGCAGACCCGGCAGGATTTCGGAGAAAACCGGATTCAGCCCAAGCCTGATAAGAGCATTCTGCGTTCTGTGCATACGATCCGCGCGGTGGCGCCGCCAGCTTTTCAACTGAAACCCGCGGGTTCAATTCCGCCCGATGTAGCTGGCTACCTCAACCCGCAGCTGGCGGCTCAGCTTCAGGTCTATATGGAGAATAGTCAAGCGAAGTACCAGAAAGGAAAGGCGCCGTTTGATGCGGGAGTCACAGCTGCAGAGGGCGATACCAAGGCAGAGATCGAACGGCTGAAGACTGAAGCATCCGGGAAGCAGCAGACTGAGCAGGCTGCGGCTAAGGCAGAGGTCTTAGGATACCGGACGCAGTGGCAGGAAGAGATCAAGGCCACCAGCGGGGAATTCGACCGCGAAGCGGGGACAGCCGCAGCAGAGAAGAATCGGGAAATCAAGGGAATCAAGGATGAGAAGGAAGGCGAGGTTAAGCGCAAGCTGTCTGCTGCAGAAGCTGATTCCCGCAAGGAATACAAGAACACGAAGAGCCAGGCAGAGGAGAAGCAAAAGGAAGGGGAGGGTGAAGGAGAACAAAAGAAAAAGGCCAAGAATCCCTGGGAGTGGCTCAAGCAAAAAGGCAAGCAGATTGGCGAGGCCATCCAAAAGGGGATGAATTTCCTTTTCACACAGCTGCGCAAGGCCGTCAAAGCCATTTTCGATAAAGCTAAACAAGCGGTTGTTGGGCTGATTGAAGCCGGCCGGAAGCTGATTGTCAGTGCGATCAAAGGCTTCGGGAACGTGCTGAAGGGAATTGCGAATACCCTATTTGCCCGCTTCCCGGGCATTGCCAAGAAGATTAACGGCTGGATCGACCGTGCGGTGAACAAGGCAGTTCAAGTTGTGAATACGGCTGCTGCTCTCCTGAAGAAGGGAGTAAGCGCCGCCCTGGATTTCATGGGGAAAACGGTGGATAAGCTGTTCGCCGGCGTACAGTCACTGTATAACGGTATATTATCGGGAATTGGAAAGTTCTTGAGTGGTGAATTTAAAATTAATTTCGGCAAGGCGCTGGAGGTTGCACAGATTGCTGCGGAGGTTGCGGCTGCTTTTGCTACGGGCGGCGGAAGTGTCCTGGTGCAGATTGCCACTTGGCTGACCTCGACCCTCCCTAAGCTGCTGCGTCAGGCGAGCACGGTCATGACTGTGGTGAGCACCCTGCGGAATTTCAAGGTGCAGAATCTGAAGCAGCTTCTGAATCCGGCGGGCTTGGGCGGCTTTCTGGTCAAGGGGCTGTTCGGTGAGCTGAAGCCACTACAGACAGGCCAGGGAGATGATAAGGAGAAGGACAAGGATGGGGGCAAGGCTCCAAAAGGCGGAAGCCAGGAAAAAGGACTTATGAGGGTGCTGCAGCTTCTTCAGGGTGTGTTCGAACTTCTTCAAAAGACAGTCGGCAAGGTGTCAGGCGCGATTAACAAGGCTCTGCCGGTGATCAACATCTCGGGCAAGTCGTGGTTCAATCCGTTCAGCATGGTGTATGCCGGTATGGTTCAGGGTCTGGAGGTATTGAAGAACCCTGCCGAGGCTCTGAGTGAGGGGGCAGGCAAGCTGAAGGAAGCGGCTGGAGGCTTGTTCAAGGGAATTCGTGAGAAGGTAACCGAAGCCGCCAGCGGCATTAAAGCAAAGGTTCAGCTGCTCGGAAAACCGGCCCAGCTTATGTCCGTCTTGGCTAACAAAGGCGTCGATATGGTACTGAATTTTATCATCACTAATCCGCCGTCAGCACTGATTAAGGCCGTATTCAAAGGGATTGAAGCCGTGGCGGGCCAATCACTGGTTGACCTGATCCGCCAGCATATTCCGTTCGCAGACAAGCTGATTAACAAAATTGCAGCGTCCAGCCCGGTCCAGGGTCTGCTTCAGCCGCTTCAGGGACCTGTGGATAAGGTAGGCGGATTGATCGACGAAGCCACAGAAGGAGCAACGGGACTTGTGGATGAAGCCCAGTCACAGACCAATCAGGTCTTCGGCAACGGCACGAAGCTGCTGGCTAATTTGTCCGGGATCACCGGCGGTGCGGGCAAAGACAGCTCAGGTGAAAGCAGCGCAGGCAAAGACAGTCCAGGCAAAAAAGAAGAGCCCAAAGCCGGTGGAAAAGCGGGCGCTGCCAAAAATGAAACCACCGGTGATTTCCTCGGCACTGTCAAGGGAGGCGTGCATACCCGCCTGTTAGCCTTCGGCAAGAAGCTTTTGAAATCAGGGGTTAATCTCGTAGCCACGGGTGCCGGGAAGCTCAAGAACGCCATTGCCGGCCTGCTGGTCAACTTCAAAATCGGCAAAGAAAGCCACGAGCTCTGGGTCGAGAAACGCGGCAGCGGGCATGTGGTAATGATGGCTAGTGAGAATAAACGAACCGTACCCAAAATTATAGAGGGATTTAAGATACGAATAGGGAATTTAGACAAGGTTAAAGTTGGAAATAAAGATTTTAAAATTCACGAGCGAATCAAGCAATTAAAAGAACGTAATACCAAGATAGAAGCCACACCACAGGACAAGTTAGTGAATTCAGATCTTGAAACTGTCGCGCCTGTGATCAGTGAGGTTGAACAGTATCTAAAGAACAAAGAGGTTGGGGCTGAGGGGAAGGGTGAAGCTTCCAATAATTTTAAATGGGGAAATCCTAAAAGTACTCCCACGTATGGTCATACTTTTTCAGAGCACGGGGCTAAGAAAAAGCCAAATCAGCTTATAGATAGAGCCAGAGGAAAGGGACATCAAATCAGCCAATGGCTTGATGAGGACAGTGCGGCAGATTTTCTTGCAGAGGTAGCGAAAAAAGGCGCTGGTGTTCATGAAGAACCGTTACCACCTTCTATCAAGACAAGGGGATACTTGCCGGATGGTACTGAAATAAAACCTGATTTGGCTAGAGTGTTAGTGAAAGATGACGGTGGAATTAGGACTGCTTTTCCATATAGCAGTGCTTACCCTTCAGGAAAAGGACAATAATAAAAAGGAGCAATAACCATGGAGAATGTATACCCGGAGTATGTTACTAAGAGTGCTATCGAGGGTCTTGTAAAGAAAATTAATTTACCGTCTCCTGATGAATTCTCACAAGACTGGGAATATGAAGTGTCAGATTCTTCAAGATTAACCGAATTCATATGCGCCTATGAAAATATCGAATTAAACATAGACGAAAAATTTGCTTTAATGATTATTATTATTTCATCATTCAATGATGCTATAGTTGAAAGAAAGGCTGAGGAGAGTTCGGCCAGGCTAATCAGATATCATCTTCTTCAAGATATTAGTATTCATAAAAATACTATTTATTATTGGTCGATGTTGGATGAGGATGACCTGGACAATTGTCATGCTGTAACGTCTTTCATGAGAGAGATTGCATATACCGCCAAATTAGATGGTCAAGACAAGAGTTGATAGAGACCACAGCAATTGGATCAACAGCCCTTCCGCGCAGCGTCCACCCAAGCTAACTCCGATCCTGCATCAAAACAAAGGCTATCCCAACCAGCCGCTTTCACGGCTTTTTGGAATAGCTTTCTTTCTTGCGCTCCACTCAATACGACAGCGTAGACGAAGCCCCGCCAGACAACCCTTGCGCCTTGCGGAACGCGGACGGAGACATGCCGCTCTGCTTATTGAAGATGCGGTTGAATTGGGAGAAGCTGTTGAAGCCGCATTGCCCGGCGATGTCGGAGATCTTGTACCGGGTATGGAGCAGGAGCTGCTGGGCTTTGCGGACGCGGGTCATCTGGATGTACTCGGTCAAGGTGAAGCCGGTGACGGTTCTGAACTGGTGCGATAAATAATAAGGGCTGATATAGAATTCCTTGGAGATGGAATCCAGGGACAACTCACTGCCGTAATGGCTGTGAATGTGGGCGGTGATTGAATAGATTTTTTGCATCATGGCATTGCCGATCTCTTCCAGCACGTACGCATTCTTGTCATTCTGCTGGGACAGACTGCACAGAAACTGCTGGAACAGACTGTGAATCAGCACCGGATTCAGCGGTGAAGCGCTGCGGGAACAGTTAAAAATAGCATTGAGCGGCTCGAACACGGCACTGCGCGGGCCTCCGGTGAACCGGTAGATCGGAACCTCCTCGGAGAACGGCTGCAGCATTGCATTGAAAGCGGTCTCAAATCCGGGTATATTCCTGGGCAGGTTGAAGTTGATAATCAGCCGCTTATGCGGCGGGCCTGCGGGATACTGGGTCATATGCAGCCTGTACGGAGCAAGCAGAACAATGTCATATTGCTGCAGGGCATGTACATTACCTTCAATAATATGAGTAGCGCTGGAATCCAGCAGAATATGAATCTCATAAAAGTCATGATCGTGCTGAAACTCCATATTGATGTCGTGAGAGCGCTGATCGTAGTCGAAATAGTAAAAGAGCGGATCAGCCGGAGTATTGATACGTATGCTATATCCTTGGTCATATAAAAGGTCGCTGTCAAGCATAGCCTCTCTCCTCACCGTTGCCGTTTACTATAGAAGTCCAAGCCGTTTCCACCTGTATATTATAGGCTCAAAAAAGCAAAATATGCAATGAATCGGTCGGAATACAGCAAGAGTTGGGTAGTTTTTGGAGTGAAAGGTTTGCTATAGTGACCATATGAAAGCGGATACAGGGAGTGATAGAGATGTTATTCACAGAAGAAAAGCTGATCAAACGCCAGGCCGAAGTGGAAAAGTATAGATATCTTAAGGTTCAGGAGCTTACTGAGTTCGCGTTCGCTGAAGATGAGGAAGGGGCTAACGGTGTGTACCCGGAGTCGGTGTCCTTTGATGGCATCATCAGGCTTCAGGAGCATTGGCGCGGGCGGGACCGTTACATCTGGCTGCGCACAGAGATCGTGCTGCCGCCTAGTCAGGCAGGCTTCAAAATTGCCGGCAGATTTGATTTTGGCAAAACAGGGGACTTCAATAACTCCGGCTTCGAATCGCTGCTGTTCGTGAACGGGTCGCCTTATCAGGGCGTAGATAACAACCATAGAGAGGTAATCTTCGGTGATGAATGGGGCGGACAAACGGTAGAGCTGGCCTTCCGGCTGTGGTCGGGACTTGAGGGCGGCGGAGTGCCAAGAATTCAGGAGCACCGGCTCAGCGAAGCATTCATCGGCTATCTGGACGAGAGCATTGATGATCTGTTCTATATGTCGAAGGCAGCGCTCGACACCTTCCGTTACCTGGGCAGAGACCAGCCGGAGAAGCAGTGGCTGCTTAGAGCGCTGAACGAAGCCTTCCGTCTGATCGACTGGTCGGAGCCGGGCTCGCCAGAGCATACTGCTTCGCTGTATCAGGCAGGCGCCAGTCTGAATCAGGCGATAGAGGCGATGCCGCAGACTTTTGACGTAACGCTTACGGCTGTCGGTCATACCCATATTGATGTTGCCTGGCTGTGGAGGCTGAAGCATACCCGTGAAAAGACAGCCCGTTCCTTCTCCACCGTACTGCGGCTGATGGAGGAGTTCCCGGAGTACCAGTTCCTTCAGACACAGCCTCAACTGTACGCTTTTCTGGAGCAGGATTATCCGGAGCTGTTCGGGCGGATCACCGAGAAAGTGAAGGAAGGACGCTGGGAAGCAGAGGGGGCCATGTGGCTGGAGTCGGATTGTAATATCCCGTCCGGTGAGTCGCTGGTCCGCCAGATTATGTTGGGCAAACGCTATCTCCGTGAACACTTCGGCGTAGAGAGCAAGTACCTGTGGCTGCCGGATGTCTTCGGGTACAGCTGGGCGCTGCCGCAAATTCTCCGTAAATCGGGCATCGACACGTTCATGACGACCAAAATCAGCTGGAATCAGTTCAACCGGATGCCGCATGATACCTTCTGGTGGCGGGGGATGGACGGCTCAGAGGTGCTGACACATTTCATCACGACGTCCGAGAAGGACGGGGCGGAGTATACGTATAACGGACGGATGACGGCTGGGCTGCTGCGCGGGATCTGGAATTCCTATCAGGATAAGGAGATCAACGATCACCTGATGTTTGCATACGGCTGGGGTGACGGAGGCGGCGGGCCGACGCGGGAGATGCTGGAGCTTCGCCGGCGCTTCGACAAGCTTCCGGGCATTCCGAAGATTGAGATGGGCAGTGCCGGGGAGTATTTCACCGGACTGCATGAACGGATCGGGAAGGCGGAGGCGTTCGTACACACCTGGAACGGTGAGCTGTATTTCGAATGCCACCGGGGCACGTATACCTCACAAGCCCGCAACAAGAAATATAACCGCCGCCTGGAGCTGCTACTGCGCGATGCCGAGTGGCTGCATACGCTGATAGGTGTAAGACAGGGGAATCTTGAAACCGCTTATCCTGCGGCTGAACTGACCGGGATCTGGGAGATTCTGCTGCGCAACCAGTTCCATGACATCATTCCCGGTTCGTCGATCGCTGAGGTCTATGAGGACAGTGATGCTGAATATGCAGAAGGCGAAGCCCGCTCCCTAGCTCTGATTAACGGTGTAGTCCAGGAAAAGGATGAAAGCAGGCTCACGCTGATGAACAGCTCGAACTGGAACCGTCCGCGTTATGCGCTGCTTGCTGTAGGTGCCGCAGATTCTGCACAGGTTCATGACGCTGACGGGAACCGGCTATGGCAGCAACGGACGGCAGACGGGGAAGTATTGGTCTATGTTCCGTCTGTACCTGCACTGGGCACGGCGGTGCTGAAGGTAGTACACGGACAAGCAGGCGAAGCCACCCAGGACGCACAGATTCCGCCGCTTGCAGCCGTATCCGGCAACACACTGAGCACACCGCTTGTGGAAGTGGTGTGGAATGAGCAGGGGCAGTTCACTTCAATGATCGACCGGAAGAGCGGCCGTGAGCTGCTGGCGCCAGGGCAGCGGGGGAATGTACTACAGGTGTTCGAAGATAAGCCGCTGGATTTTGAAGCGTGGGATATCGATATTTTCTACCAGGAAAAGATGACCGAGATCACTCAGCTGACCGGATGTGAGCTGACCGAGAACGGCCCGCTGCGGGCGGTGCTGCGCATGACCTGGACCTATCACCGCACAGCGGTTACCCAGGATATCATCTTCTACCGCGATACCGTGCGGATTGATTTCCGCACTGAGCTGGACTGGCATGGGCATAACCAGCTGCTGAAGGTGGCTTTCCCGGTGGATATTCATGCGCTGGAGGCTACTTATGACATTCAGTTCGGTAACGTGAAGCGTCCTACACACTGGAATACGAGCTGGGATTACGCCCGCTTCGAAACGGTGGGCCATCAGTGGGCGGATATCAGCGAGAAGGGCTATGGGATAGCGCTGCTCAACGACTGCAAATACGGCTATGACATCAAGGACAGCGTGCTAAGGTTGACGCTGCTGAAATCGGCGGTTCATCCCGATCCGCAGCAGGATCAGGGACATCATGAATTTACGTATGCCCTCTACCCGCATACCGGTGATTTCGTCGAAGGCAGGGTGGTCCAGGAGGCGTGGGAGCTGAATAATCCGCTTCGCAGTGTGGCAGGTGAGCTGGAAGGGCCCCCGCTGCTCTATATTGATGGCGCACATGTGACGGTGGATGCGGTCAAACGCTCGGAGGACGGCAAGTATGTGGTGCTGCGGCTGCATGAGTACGCCGGTTCCCGGACACAGATTACTGTAGATAGCGCCTATTCTATGGCTTCCTGGCAGGAATGCAATCTGATGGAGGAGCCGCTGGGAGACTGGCAGGAAGCAGAGGAGCTGAGCTTCCAGGTGAAGCCGTATGAGATCAGGACGTTCAGAATCAAGCTGCGCGGGGCGCAGAGCTGAGAGGAGAGAGGCTAGGATGGGAGCAGGAGAGAAGCAAGCGGTGCCGGTTAGCTGTGTGAGCAAGGAAGAGGTTATGCAGAAGCTGGACCTGGTCACGAATAAGCTGCTGAAGCTGGGCCGGCCGGATAATGAAGCGGAATTGCAGAACCTGGGGGAAGACGCGGGACGCCGGGGGTATTTTGCCAGGGACTTCGGGATGGAAGAGTGGGATTGGCCGCAGGGAGTGGGGCTGTATGGCCTGCAAAAGCTTGACCGGCATTTCGGGGACGGCCGTTATGCGGCATACACCAAGCCATGGATGGCCCGGCAGCTTACGAAGGGACTACCCAGCCGGAATATTAATACGACTGCCCCGCTGCTCTCGCTGATGGAGCTGGAAGAGGCCGGAGAGCTGAGTCTCGAATGGATAGAATGGCTAATGCACGGCCTGCCCCGGACGCTGGAGCAAGGCTATCAGCATGTGACTACGGGGACTCATAAGCATGAGGTCTCGCTCCATGAGAACGAGATCTGGATTGATACGCTGTTCATGGCGATTCTGTTCACTGCCAAAATGGGTGTGAAGTACGACAACCCGCAGTGGCGCGAGACCTCGCTGCATCAGCTGCTGCTGCATATTAAATATCTGTATGACAAAAAAACCGGCTTCTTCTTCCATGGCTGGCATTTTGCAGAGCGCCACAACTTCAGTGAAGCCTTCTGGTGCCGCGGCAACGGCTGGTTCGCCCTCGGCCTGCCGGAATATCTGGAGCTGATGCGGCCCTATCTGGCAGACGGAGTCTTCAGCTATCTCCAGCAGACGCTACAGGCCCAGGCGGAAGCCTTGCTCGCTTGTCAAAGCGGGGATGGACTATGGCATACCCTGCTGGATGACCCCGGCAGCTATACCGAGACTTCGGGTTCGGCTGCGATTGCCGCAGGTATTCTGAACGGTGTGCGCCGGGGACTGCTCCCGGAGGCCTATAGCGAACCGGCTCTGCAGGCAATCCGCGCCATCCTGGACAGAATTGACGACGAAGGCACAGTGCTCGGCGTGTCCGGCGGTACTCCCATCGGCGCAGCCAAGGAGGACTACAAAGGGATCATCATTGCCCCGATGGCCTATGGCCAGGCGATGGCGCTGGTCGCGCTAGGCGAAGCGCTGCATTACTGCTGAGGGGGAAACTCTGCTTAGGCGAGAAGAGTCGGAACAGGAAGTGGGCAGGTGACAGAAGCCAGCGGATCAGACAAGCGGCGGCCAAGGACGAATCGTCCTCGGTTGCCGCTTTTTTTTGCATAGGAAGCTATCGTTTCCTCCTGCAGTGGATAAGGTGTGTGTAAATTTGTGGATAAGATTTCTTAGAGTGATTCGTAGAGTAACTGTGTTGCTGAAGGTATGCGAAAAACCGAATGCAATCGGCTGGTACAGCAGCGCCGCATAGCCCGAATGTATGTGGAAAACAGCATACGTTGTGCTCACATACCGGCGCATGGCCCGAATGTATGTGGAAAACAGCATACATTGTGCTCACATGCAGGCGTATGTCCTGAATGTATGCGAAAAACAGCATACATTGTGTTCGCAAGCAGGCATATGGCCCGAATGTATGCGAAAAACAGCATACATTGTGCAGGCACGGAGAATAGGTATGATTGCGTCAAGTATCCAAGCCGTGGTCCTCATCAATGCACCAGCCGAATTCGTCGGCAATGGCCATCGCCAGACCGGTTATGGCATGTTCGAGCTGCTCATCCATCATCGCCGGCAGAATGACCTCGACCAGATTCACCTCTTCAATCCCTTCCAGGGTGTAGTAAGCATAACTGCCATCCGAATTTGCGGAGATTCCCTTCAGTCCAACATGCGTGCCATGAAGCCCTTTGGAGAATTGAAGCGGTCCAGTCTGCTCAAATCCCAAGGTCTGCACGATAAACCGCTCCAGTACCTCCGTCCTTACAGTCTTGGCGTAGCCCGCAGAATGAATACTGATATAGTCATACACTTCACTCACCTCACGTATGCATATACTCAATCTTGCTTCTGTACAGATTTAGAATGCGCACCTGCTCCTCGCTGAGCTCCTCGAAGTTCCAATACATATGCATCAGGTTGTACTCAAACAGCTCTTTCAGTCTCATAAACAGCGGCAGCTGTCTGGACATCTCGGCGGAGAGGGGATGCTCTTCCTTATATCCGTCCGTGATTGCCTTAGTTATCGCACGCTTATAGTCTATGAGGTTCTGTCCGCCCGCAAACGAGAACTCCAGGGCAGAGTAGATAGGCACCGCCAGATCATAGACGTAATAATGCCGCTCGCAATCCTGCCAGTCAATCATCGTCAGCGCAGAGTCACTGTCCACAAGCGTATTGTTCAACCACAGGTCGCCGTGGATGATGCCGTAGTTCGCCTCATCTTTGGGCAGCATGCGGACCTGCTTGAGCACATCCTTCGCAATATCCCGTATGGCCCGCTCTTCTGCAGGAATAGACTTGAGAAAATCATATTCATCGTTATCATACCAATGCGGAATCGGCTGGGCAGCTTCAGACTGCTGATATTCTTTGCTCACCTGATGCATTCTGCCCATCTGTTGTCCGAGGGTTCTGAATATGGTTTTATCCCATTTGGCCCGGGGCAGATGAATTCCGGCTGCCGCCTGGAACAAGACTACGGACTTCTCTTCTTCATTCAGCAGCAGGGTGCTGACAAGCGAATCCTGTATTGTAGGTACAACCTCAGGCACCCGTACGCCCCGATTGAACAGATAAGTAGTCCAGTTCACTTCAGCTAATTGTTCTTCATAGGTCTTATAATTCGTGATTCGGGCGAAGAATGTCCCCTTCACCGAGTGGCAACGGTACATTTCATTGGTGACGGCCTCCATACTGGAGAGTTGAACCGGATAGGTATTATTGAGGAATTGCAATATTTGTGCTTGCATAAGATGCGCTAACCTCCCGCGGTAATTTCTGCACTGCATTAACATTGGTGAAGCTGTTCCGTATCTGAGAATGACTTACAGATCTTGAGACAGGCGGATCATATCCACCACCTGCATCCCGTTCTCATAGATTTCTTCACTATAATGTCTGATGAAAAAGTCCCTGTCTATCCCGGTGATCCGGAATCCGCATTTCTGATACAACGCAAGCTGGCCGATACTAGAGTTACCTGTGCCGATCTCCAGCGTTTTGAATCCGAGCCGCTTAGCCTCCTGAATCGCGTGATTCACCAGTTGCTTCCCGATTCCCTGCCCCTGGAACTCCTCATTCACTGCAATATTGACCAACTCGGCGGTCTCCGGTCTTGTAGGCAGTAACACATAGACTCCGACCACTTGTTGATCCGCCTCAGCAACGAAGCATTGCCCTCTTGCCACATAGTCTTCAACCAGCTTCGGGGAAGGGTCCGCCAATAAGAGTAATCCGGTTGGTGGTTGTTCACCCGTATGTAATGCTCTGATCTCCATTTCTTGCATTCGCTCCTTGTTCATTAATAGTTGCGAGGTTAAAGCCTTGAGAATGCGATGTAGTCAACAGGGGCAGGCTCTGCTCCTTCCATCCGAAGGGCCCGGTTGATCTGTCCACGGTGATATTGCCCATGTAACAGCACCTGCAGCAGGATGTCCCGGATGGAGGTCTGGAACGAACGTCCATTTTGGCTGCTGTAGCTAATCATCTGATCCAGCACAGATTCTTCCAGCTTGCCGATATAGCTGCGGTATTGCTCAGCATTCTCTTCGAACAGTTGCCGGATTGTCGTCAGGTCTTCCGCTTCTTCCCATAATGCGTATTGTGTGCTGCCCTTACCCTGCAAGCGCGACAGCCAGACTTGCTCCGCCACCGCCACATGCCGCACCAGCTTCAGAAGCTCCGCGTCCTTCGTGTAACTCGTTTCAAGTGCATCCAAAATCCGTCCGTCCGCCCAGTACAGGTGGTCCATCATGCGCAGGATTGTCTTCATTGGAGTTCCTCCTTAGCGTTTTTTAGCTTATTTCCACTCATTCAGCCTATACAGAAAAGCTATTTAGGTAAGCTCCATGAATGAATTAGGGTCCCGTTCTTTTCCAATTGGCTGTAACGTATAGCATTCCTGTTCTTGAGTTCATCAAACAACTGATAATAGTCCCGTTCCAAGGCTTCCCAATCGCTATAATGTCCATTCCCCGCCGATTCTCCGCTTGGACAGGCGACATTGGTCTCATTGTACAGGATGCCATGAGAAGTTTGCCATTCAGGCAGGATGTCCTTCCATTCTCCATATACATGCCCCCGCCACTGCTCCCCTAAAGCCGACCGTAACAGATTCTTATTCACAGGATCAACTCCCCTGAACATCTCCAGTCCGGCAGGACCAAGATCCATGAAGAGGTTCCCGCAATTGGAGCACTGGTAAGCGGATTTGAACAGTCTAGTGATTAGGGATCTAATCCTCATAGCAGCTTCTTCCTTATCCCGCGGCGTCGGACCCGATTTCTCAATAGCATCGTCAATCTCATCCATAAGATCATCCTGATCCTGGTCCGCAAGGAAGTATCCTTTATAGGGCAAATAATCCGTATTGTCGTGGATTCGGTGTCCGCATTCACATCTGAAATTCATCGGCTCACCTCGCATCAGAACGCAGGCTTGTGTACCAGGAAAGCGCCTGTTGTTCCATTGAGCTCACAAATGCTTTTTTGGCCGGGCCGTACTGGCTGGTATCCTCGAAGCGATCCGCTAATTCTTGTTTGAACTGACTGTATCTTGCCGCTTCCGACGGATGGGCTCTTAAATAATCTCTGAACACGAGGTGCCGTTCAATCTGAGGGTTGTCTGCCTGATAACAATGAATATGATGCGTCCTTGCCTCTCCGCCCTTGCGGAATAGCCTTCTGCCGGGAATTCCCCATTCTCCACCTGCATCATATCCGAGCAGAGTCATCTTATCGTTGTACGAGTCGATTTTGCCTATGTCTTTTACAATACACATCATATCAATGACGGGTTTAGCTTTTAAACCGGGCACTGAGGTGCTGCCAAAATGCTCAAAACGTACGATTTCATCCGCAAATATTGTAGTTAAAAACGAAGCTTCCTCTTGGTAACGGTTAACCCAGTCCGGATTATAATCGCTTAGTCTAACTTTCATGAAAAACCCTCCTACGATACAGTTACTACAGGATCACCCTCTGAATTGATTGGAACAACGGTTTCGCTAGGCTGTAATGCTACATTTCGAGACACAGCACCCTTATGAAAATACTCCCGCGTTATCCTACTCATCGAGTATAGTGGCTAGAGTGACCGCCAGGATTATTGGAATTAACATTGCAATTGTGCTGATTATTATAGCGATTAAGGATTTCTTTCTATCAGCCTTCATTTGTTGCAAACTCAAAGCTATACTAATAATTCCAAAGACAACACCAATCAGCGACGAGATGAACATGCCTCCAGTTAAGGCAATGAAACTAAGAATAAGTGCTATATTCCTTTTAGCTTTCATAAGTAATCTATCCTTCTCTTAGATGCTTCAGGCAACACCTTTAATTTCCAATCTTCTTTTCCCAATTAAATAGATGTATGCTTGACTGGGGGGTGCGGTAGCCTAAGCTCTGGCTAACGAATTAACTGTTTTGAGAGATTTCTTTGGTCAAATAATAGTGAGAGTAACTGCCGGCGTTATGTATCGTTCCGAACACTTCATACCCTTGCTTTAAGTAAAAGTCCAATGCCTGAAAGCTTAGGGTATCTAATTTGATAAAATCACATTTTTTTTCTTTAGCCATTTTTTCGGCTTCGAGCAGCAGTTTCTTTCCATATCCGAATTTCCTGTAGTCCTCGTCAACGAATAGATACTGTACCTCTAACCAGTTCCAGCATATTTCACCAGTTAGTCCGCCGTATACATTTCCATCGCTATCCTTCAAAAGAAGGTTGACAGCTTGATATCTGCCCTTCAATTCGTCAGGGAAATGCTTGAGATTGAATTCAATCATTTTGTTTGTAACATAAGATGTATCGTTTGTGCCGGGCACTTTCACTATTTGTAATTGCATTTGGAACACTCCTTCAAGCAAGAGTTACGATAGCTTAAGTGTATCATTGAGTACCCGTATTTAGCTGTAAAGAACATTTAAAATTAAGCAATACTGCCCCTGCAACTACGTTTATTAATTCATGCTAAGTTCCTACAGGTTCACCCTCTGCGTTGATGGGAACGACGGTTTCTCCAGGCTTTAAAGCGAGATTTCGGCCCGCCTCACCCTTACAAAAGACCGCCTCCATGAATGCGGTTGCAGCTTCTGCGGTAACAGCATGAACGGGGACTGCGTGTTGATCACCGTAATGAAGCGGAATATCCGAAAACGACATGTGCTGAGCCCCTTTTACCCGATAGAAATGGGCATTATTCAGAGAGTTGAAGGCATAGCGCTGCCCATCGATGTAATCGTATGCAATGGTCTCATTCATAGATGCTGCCATCTCCCGGTACGCCGAAGCTTCTTGCCGCAGCAGCAGAACTGGAACAGAAGAGGGTACGTCTTCGCGGCGAATGAGGTGAAAACTGGGATCGAGCAGGACAGCCGCCTTGATCCGGTGATCCTGCTTGGCGGCCTCCAGGGAGGCGGCACCTCCGAGCGAATGTCCCATGACAGCAACCTTATCCAGGTCGAACACCCCGGCGAGCTCAGCATCATCGGAGCAGTTAAGCGTCTCAAGAACGTCCATAACTGCGTTTATGTATTGAACCCGGTTGAGGAGCAGACGGGACCAACTGGTGTAGTCGCTGCTTGCCAGCTCCGCCATTTCTGGTGCCTGCTTGAGATAGCTGCCGTCTGGAAATACGGTGAACACGGACTCATGCGGAGCGCTAATTGTAACTACCACGTAGTTTTTGGAGACTAGTTTGGAGATCAATCCAAGATACATATCGCGTTCTACACCGAAACCAGGGGAGAAGAGGACGACGGGATACCCTCCCTGTTTTGGAGCTATGGCCCCGTTGGTTGTTACACTGGTAATATTCAAGTTGTCCAGATCCACGCCCATCTCTGTCAAAAGCTTGGCGGCCTTCGCCTGACAAGGGGCATACAGGTCTATACCCTTCACCGGTTCTCCCCCGATGGCTGGATGAAAAATACTAATAACGAGTCTGGAACTTCCTTTTAGAACCCTTATGAATCTCCCAATCATGTTAGCTCACCTTTCATAATGGATATATATTCCTACTAAATAGACGCCTGCTTGTCTGTTTGGTTGCGATGATTTTCTCTTAATAAACTCAGTACCGAATCTACGACAGCTTGCGGCTGATAGAGTTGAATGGAATGCCAGCTATCCGTGGCGATGATCTGCCGGGTTTTTGCGGTTAACTGGAGGAGCTTCTTCTGTGATTGTTGCCAATCCTCATTCTGCCTTCCGGCAGATAATACGATGATTGGTAATTCCGGAACTAAAGGCTCTGACTCTATTAATTGGAGGGCACTTTCTATAGTGCAGAGAGATTCCAGATATGCCGCTTTATACGCATTATTTCGATATCCGAGTGTATTCACTGTATGTTGAACTGGTGGAGGCAGCCGTTTGGCACCAATAGGTTGTTTTAATAGACGGGGCAACCCAATAGGGGATAAAAGATAACCCATTCTTAGCCGTCTCAGGTGCCGCAGCCGTTCTTCATATCTGATTTGATTAAAAGTGGATTCTATGAATCTTTGCTCATGTGTGGAGTCCACAAGAATAATCCCGGAGACCTCTTCAGGATACTTAGAAGCAAACAGCCGCATGATCATTCCGCCATAGGAGTGCCCTACAAGAATGTATGGGGGTTCTAATTCAAGCTGCGTCAATAATTCCCGCAAATCACGAACATAGCCTTCGCAAGTCGGCTCACTGATAGGTGTAGTGCTCCAACCGAAACCGGCCCGGTCATAGGAGAGGACCTTGGTATGCTTGGCTAATGCGGGCTGAACCAATGACCAATCCAGAGCACAACCGCCCATTCCTGCTTCCAATAGAATCGTCGGAAGATTACTTGTGTTGCTGCCGGTAACCATCGCATGGAGATGATGTGAGCCAACGGAAATCTTTTCTCCTGGAGCTTTATATTTATACAGAAGGTATCTGGAAAGAGCCGCTTGAATCCCTGTGAATGGAAGTCCGATCAGAGAAATAATGACACGAAGCAGGCTTTCGGTAAAATTAATTTTGCTCATAAGTCACCTCATTTGCTGTTCTAGCTTAGATAATATAGGAATTCATGGGGTGTTAAAGAGAAATCTTACTGTATCTATTTCCTATTTTATTTCGGCCTACGCTTATCTGATCTTTTTGAGAAAAGATTTGCTTGAAGCTTTCCCGGGCATGAAGTATACTGTTCTCGGGAAGGTTAAGCGCTTACCCTTTGAGGAGGATAAGCGAACATGGTTAAACCGATTGTAGTTGGCATTATCGGCGCGGGAAGAATCGGCCGCCTCCACGCAGACAATCTGCGTGCGATGCCGTCGTTCAAGCTGAAGTCCATAGCTGAAGCTATGATGAGTGAGGAATTGCTGGCCTGGGCAGAGAGCAGGGGGCTTGGCTCTGTTTTTGCTGCGGGTGAAGATATACTGAATGATCCTGAGATTGAAGCGTTGTTCATCTGCACGCCGACCGATTCGCATGCGTCCTGGATTGAGCGGGCTGCGCACGCGGGCAAACATATCTTCTGTGAGAAGCCGATTAGCCTCTCCTCGGAAGAGACCCAGCGGGCTTTGCAGGCGGCAGAGGACGCTGGCGTGCTGCTGCAAGTCGGCTTCAACCGCCGGATGGACCCCAGCTTCCGAAAGCTGAAGCGGCTGGTTCAGTCCGGAGAGCTGGGGAATCCTCATATTGTGAAGATTACCTCGCGTGACCCGCAGCCTCCCGGTGAAGCTTATGTACGTTCTTCCGGTGGGATGTTCATGGATATGACGATTCATGATTTCGATATGGCCCGTTATCTGGTAGGCAGTGAAGTGGCTGAGGTCTACACCCGGGGGGCGAACCTGATTGATCCGATGTTCGGCCGTTGCGGGGATGTGGACACCGCCGTCATTACATTGACGTTCGTGAATGGGGCGATCTGCGTGATCGACAACAGCCGGCAGGCCGTATACGGCTATGATCAACGGGTCGAGGTCTTCGGAACGCTGGGTTCGGCGACCGCCGACAACTGCCGCCCGACAACAGTTGAGGTATCCACCGCGACTTCGGTTACCCGCGATCAGCCGGAGCATTTCTTCCTGGAGCGCTATAACCAGGCATTCACGGAGGAGATTGTTGCGTTTGCCCGTTCAGTAAGGCTACAGGAGCCGGTGATCTGCAGCGGCCGTGACGGCGAAGCCGCACAGCTCATTGCTGAAGCAGCCAGAGAATCGTATCTGAGCGGACTTCCCGTCAAGCTGTCTGTAACTGCTGCGGAAGCAGGATTTTCTGAACTGCAGGCCTTGTAAGCGGATACAGATTCTGAAGACAGAGGAGGATGAACGAGGATGTCTGATCTACTGATTAAGGCCGGAGCGCCGGATAAGGATGGCTGTATCGCTGCGGTCAGCCCCGAGAGTGCCGGATGGAAGTATGTCGGGTTCGAGGTGTACCAATTGCAGGCCGGGGCTACCCTGGAGCGTGATAGCGGGGGGAACGAGATCTGCCTGGTGCTGCTGGCGGGCAAAGCAGATATAGAGGTGGATGGCGAGCGGTTCGCCGATATCGGCGGACGCATGTCAGTCTTTGAAGATATGGCTCCTTATGCTGTGTATGTTCCGGCGGGAGCGCATTATGAGGTTACTGCACTGACAGAGCTGGAGCTTGGAGTCTGTCTTGCTCCGGGAAGCGGCAAATATCCGGCACGGCTGATTACCCCGTCAGATGCGGCAATCGAGGATCGCGGCTATGGCAGTATGTCACGCAAGGTTGTTAATATCCTGCCAGAGCAGAGTGTGGCCGAGAGCCTGCTGGTGGTCGAGGTGCGCACGGGCGGCGGCAATTGGTCCAGCTATCCGCCGCACAAGCATGACCAGGATAACCTGCCGGCCGAATCCTATCTGGAGGAGACTTACTATCACCGGGTTAATCCCGCCCACGGCTTCGTGGTGCAGCGGGTCTATAATGATGACCGCAGTCTCGACGAGACTATTGCTGTTCCGGATAAGAGCATTGTGCTTGTGCCGGAGGGCTATCATCCTGTCTCAGCACCGCCGGGATATGATTCGTATTATCTTAACGTGATGGCCGGACCGGTGCGCACATGGGTGTTCCACAATGATCCCGATCATGAGTGGCTGTTCAAGCCGGGACAGAGCGGGTCTGCGGCAGCGGCAGAGTAAATAGAGCTGCAGAGTGTAGAAAGTTATGCAGCTTGGCAGATAAGCGAATGGATTATTATGGGGCTTCCGCGCAGCGGGAGCCTTTTTGAACTAGCTGATTTGTAGAAGACACACATACCCGATAGATAGACAGCGTGGGAGGACTTCCTTATAATCGAAGGATAAGAAGGCATGAACGCAAAGGCGGGCTTAATAACAATGAAACCTACGATCTATGATGTGGCACGGGAAGCAGGCGTCTCTATCGCTACGGTGTCCAAGGTATTGAATAAAAGCGGCCGGATCAGCGACAAGACGCGGGAAAAGGTAGGGCGGGTCATGGAGGAGCTGAACTACCAGCCCAGTCTGGTAGCTTCTGCGTTGACCAGCCGCCGGACGGGTACCATCGGGCTGATGATCCCCGATATTGCCAATCCTTTTTTTGCGGAGACGGCCCGCGGCATCGAGGATTATGCCCAGGAGCAGGGCAGTGACTTAATCGTGTGCAGTACGGACCGCAGCGATGAGAAGGCAGCCCGGTACATCTCGCTGCTGCTGCGCAAACGGGTGGATGGCCTGATTATTGCCTCTCATACGGGGAATCTTGAGCTGATTCGCGGAATGGTGGCTGATCATGTGCCGCTTGTGCTGTTCTCAGCCGATATCCGTATGCTGGAGGGCAACAGTGTCACCGTCGATGATTACAAGGGCGGCTATCAGGCTACGGAATATTTGCTGTCCCTCGGTCACCGCAGGCTGGGAGTGATCTCTGACAATCTGCCGGGGAGCAGGCTGCGGGTGGAGGGGTTCCTGGATGCGCTGAAGGCGGCCGGGATTTCTTTTGACAATCCGGCGAATATGATCCACACCTCGGCAACGCTGGAGAACGGGCGTACGGCAGCAGCAGAAATGTTGAACCAGGCACAGAACATACGCCCGACCGCCATCTTTGGCTGCAATGATCTGCTGGCGATCGGGGTGCTCAAGGAGGCGCGCAGTGCCGGCCTGTCCATTCCCCGCGACCTGTCCGTAGTAGGCTTCGACAATACGATGCTGGCCGAAATCTGCCATCCCTCGCTGACCAGTATCGCCCAGCCTCTGCGCGAGATGACCGAGCAGGCGATGCTTCTGCTGAATGAATCAATCAGTAACCCCACCAGCCCCAAGCGCAAAATCATGCTGATGCCCGAACTTGTCATCCGCCATTCGACCGGACCAGTTCCGCACTAACCACACACTATCTATTCAAGACCTGTTCCGGCTGCGGCTGGGAGCGGGTCTTTTTTGCGTGCTGTAGTGGGGGAAGAGCGGGATGTGTGGGGGGCGTGTGCCGGAGAGATGCGAAAAACCGAACACAATGGGCCGAGCGAGTGTGTGTGGGCGAGATGTAAGCGAAAAATCGAACACAATGGGCGCTGCGGGGGCGTGTGGGCGAGATGTATGCGAAAAACCGAATACAATGGGCCGGGCGAGTGCGTGTTGGGCTAGCCGACTCTCCCCGCTAGGCAGCAGCGTGTGCTAAGTCGGAGAACAAGTGGATTTACTACAGCTGCTGGCGAACAATTGCCCGCCGGAGGAGCAGTAGTTGGAAAAATGGCACTTGAATAATCCCGACATCCACCTTGGCTGCAAAATCAATCACAGTAGTTGCTTTTTTCCACTTGCTTGCTCCTAAGTATCAAAAAATGAGAAATTAAGCTGCGTTTTTCCACCTGTTTTTCCGGGGGGCGAGGTTCCCCTTCAATTCCTTCTACCTGATTGTTGAGATCGCTTTCAAATTGAGGATTGCCAAAAGCTCGCTTCTAAACTATACTAAAGTAGAAAATTAGGTTAAGCGCTTACCCTCCCCCCGAAAAGAAATGAAACATTCTGTGCCGAAGGAAACGATTAAATGTTGAAATATTCAATCCGCACGCCAAGCGACTCTTACAGCTGCGTATCAAATTAAACTTACGATTATGCGATTTATAGCTGCACTGTACGATCTACAACTTCACTGTGTGATTTTCAACTTCATTGTCCCATTCACAGCGTTTTACAGCCATTCGTATTACCGAATGAACCACCTTTTCCCTAGCTTGATCAAGGAGGCATCACTATGAACGGTTTACAGTTCGACCCTGACCGGCGGCTGGATGTAGTTGCTGTTGGCCGGTTGTGTATTGATTTGAACGCCAATGAGACCGGGCGGCCGATGGAAGAGACGATGACCTTCACCAAATATGTCGGCGGCTCTCCGGCCAATATTATCATTGGTGCAGCGCGGCTCGGCATGCGTACCGGCTTCATCGGCAAGCTGGCCGACGACCAGATGGGCAGGTTCATCCGCAGCTATCTGCGCAAGGATGGCATTGACGACAGCCAGGTGTGCGTGGACCGGACGGGTGCGGTGACGGGGCTGGCTTTTACAGAAATTAAGAGCCCGCAGGAATGCAGCATTCTAATGTACCGCGACCATGTGGCCGATCTGCTGCTGAACACGGAGGAGATCTCGGAGGAGTACATCGCCAGCTCCAAGGCGCTGCTCATCTCCGGTACGGCGCTGGCGCAGAGCCCTTCCCGCGAAGCGGTGTTCCTGGCACTGGAATTTGCCCGCAAGCATAATGTGACCGTGTTCTTCGATCTCGATTACCGCCCTTATACCTGGACATCAGCCGCTGAAACGGCGGTCTACTATAACCTCGCAGCCGAGAAAAGCGACTGCATCATCGGCACACGCGAAGAATTCGACATGATGGAGAATCTGTACAATCTGGCTGGCGCCGATGATCAGGCCACCGCAGCCCGCTGGTTCTCGCATCAGGCAGAGCTGGTGGTCATTAAGCACGGCGGCAGAGGTTCGATCGGCTATACAGCGGATGGGCAGAGCCACCGGAGCGGGATTTTCCCGGCAAAAGTGCTCAAGACGTTCGGCGCAGGCGATTCCTATGCGTCAGCCTTTATCCACAGTCTGATGAGCGGGCACAGTGTCAGCGAGGCGATGCGGCGCGGCAGTGCTTCAGCATCCATTGTCATCTCCCGCCACAGCTGCTCCGATGCTATGCCAACCCTGGAGGAGCTGGAGGAATTCCTGCGAACCAACGAGGAGGTTACAGCAGGAGCGCAATAAGTAAGGTTAGTCAGCAGACTTTATATAGAACAGAAGGAGTGGACAGAATGACAGAGCAAACGGCACAAGTACTCAAAAATTATATCAACGGGCAATGGGTAACAGCCGATACGGAGCAGACGGAGCCGGTAGTGAATCCGGCCACAGGTGAGCTGCTGGGCAGAACGCCTCTATCCGGCAGAGCCGATGTAGACCGGGCGGTGGCGGCGGCTAAGGCAGCTTTTGCAGGCTGGTCTGCAACACCTGTGCCGCGCAGAGCACGGATTCTGTTCAAATATCAGCAGCTGCTGGTCGAGAATTGGGAGCCGCTGGCGAAGATCATCACCCTGGAGAACGGCAAAAGCTTCAAAGAAGCCTACGGCGAAGTCCAACGCGGCATTGAATGCGTAGAATTCGCAGCAGGTGCTCCGACACTGATGATGGGCCGGCAGCTGCCGGATATTGCGACTGGCATCGAGTCAGGCATGTACCGCTATCCGATTGGAGTGGTTGGCGGGATTACCCCGTTCAATTTCCCGATGATGGTGCCTTGCTGGATGTTCCCGCTGGCGATTGCCTGCGGCAACACCTTTGTGCTGAAGCCATCGGAGCGTACACCGCTGCTGGCGGCCCGCCTTGCGGAGC
The DNA here is from genome assembly GCF_000517965.1 of Paenibacillus sp. FSL R7-277. Lineage (NCBI taxonomy): Bacteria > Bacillati > Bacillota > Bacilli > Caryophanales > Paenibacillaceae > Paenibacillus > Paenibacillus sp. FSL R7-277. Next base: position 105,565 of record NZ_ASPX01000036.1, on the reverse strand, counting down.
TGCTGGAGGAAGCCGGATTGCCTAACGGTGTGCTAAATGTGGTGAACGGCGCGCATGAGGTGGTGAACGGGCTGCTGGAGCACCCGGATGTCAAGGCGATTTCTTTTGTCGGATCGCAGCCGGTGGCGGAATATGTATACAAAAAAGGAACAGACCATCTCAAGCGCGTTCAGGCGCTAGCCGGAGCGAAGAACCACTCCATCGTGCTGGCGGACGCGAACCTGGAGGCTTCGGCCTCCCAGATTGTGAATGCGGCCTTCGGCTCTGCCGGGGAACGCTGCATGGCCTGCTCGGTGGTAACGGTGCAGGAGGAAGTCGCTGATGAGCTGATCTCCATTCTGCTGCGGGAGTGCAACAGCATGACCATTGGGAATGGACTGGAGGAGGATACGTTCCTGGGGCCGGTGATCCGTCAAGGCCATAAAGAGCGGACAGTTAGCTACATTGAACAGGGGATCGCCGAAGGCGCGAAGCTGCTCAGGGATGGCCGTGAGGATGCGGCGGTGCAGGGAGACGGTTATTTCATCGGACCTACGCTGTTCGACGGGGTGACGGAGGAGATGAAGATCTGGCAGGAGGAGATTTTTGCGCCGGTGCTGTCGGTGATCCGGGTGAAGGATGTGGCCCAGGCGGTGGAGATTGCGAATCGCTCGCGGTTTGCGAACGGAGCTTGTATCTTCACGAATGATGGCGGGAAGGTCCGTTACTTCCGCGAACATATCGAGTCCGGCATGCTGGGAGTCAATGTTGGAGTGCCTGCACCGATGGCCTTCTTCCCGTTCTCGGGCTGGAAGGATTCGTTCTACGGCGATCTTCATGCGAACGGAAGCGACGGGGTAGAATTCTATACGCGCAAAAAAGTCGTCACTGCCCGCTGGCAGTAGACAAGGCGAAGGGAGGACATGAAGTGGAACGTATCCGATTAACGACAGCGCAGGCGCTGGTTAAATTTCTGAATCAGCAGTATGTGGATTACGGCGGCGGGCCGGAACGCTTCGTGCACGGGGTATTCACCGTGTTCGGGCATGGTAATGTACTTGGATTGGGGCAGGCCTTGCAGGAAGCGCCGGGTGAACTGACCGCCTACCAGGGACGCAATGAGCAAGGGATGGTTCACGCGGCAACCGCGTTCGCCAAGCAGAGCCGCAGACGGAAGATTATGGCCTGTACGGCTTCAGTAGGGCCGGGGGCTGCCAATATGCTGACGGCTGCTGCAACAGCAACGGCGAATCAGATTCCTGTGTTGCTGCTGCCGGGAGATACCTTCGCTACCCGCCAGCCTGACCCAGTGCTCCAGCAGATGGAGCATACGTATAACTTGTCGATCACGGTCAATGACGCCTTCAAGGCGGTCAGCAAATACTGGGACCGTGTCACCCGGCCGGAGCAGCTGATGTCGGCAATGCTGAACGCGATGCGGGTGCTGACGGATCCGGGAGATACTGGGGCGGTTACGATTGCGCTGCCGCAGGATGTGCAGGGCGAAGCCTGGGAGTATCCGGCTGATTTCTTCCGCAAGCGGATTCACCGGGTCATCGCCCGGTTGCCTCATCCACAGGAGATCGCGGCTGCGGCTGAGCTGATCGCCAGCAAGCAGCGGCCGCTGCTGGTCTGCGGCGGGGGTGTCCGGTATGGGGATGCCGGAGCGGCGCTGCGCGCTTTTGCCGAGAAATTCGCCATTCCGTTCGGAGAGACCCAGGCCGGCAAAAGCGCCGTAGCCAGCAGCTTCGAGTACAACCTCGGCGGCATCGGCGTCACCGGCAACGGCTGTGCAAATGCGCTGGCCCCGGAGGCCGATCTGGTGATCGGCGTAGGCACCCGGTTTACGGACTTCACCACCGCCTCGAAGAGTCTGTTCAGTCATCCTGAGGTGGAATTCCTGACGCTGAACGCCTCGCCATATCATGCGGCCAAGCTGGATGCGCTTGCGGTGGTCTGCGATGCTGCCGAAGGCTTGAACGCCTTAGCCGCAGCTCTGGAAGAGCGGGGATACCGCTCAGCGTATACGGACGAGATCACCCAGGCGAAGAAATCGTGGGCTGCGGAGAGGGAACGCCTGGCTGGTGTGGAGTATCCGGTGAACACCGGCAACACAGGTGCGTTCACCCCGGAGGTAGCCGGTCATCTCGATGAGAAGCTCCCGGAATATGCAGAGGTGCTAGGCACTTCGCTGACCCAGACGCAGGTGCTGGGGATCATTAATGAAGCTATTCCGCAGGATGCGATTGTCATTGGAGCGGCGGGCAGTCTGCCTGGAGATATGCAGCGGATGTGGAACTCGGAGGTGCCGGATACCTATCATATGGAATACGGATTCTCGTGTATGGGCTATGAGATTGCCGGGGCGCTGGGCATCAAGCTGGCTGAGCCGGGGCGTGAAGTGTACGCGCTGGTCGGGGACGGCAGCTACCAGATGCTGCATTCCGAGCTGGTAACCAGCCTGCAGGAGAACCGGAAGATCAACGTCCTTCTGCTGGATAATGCAGGCTTCGGCTGTATTAATAATCTGCAGATGGAGCAGGGAATGGACAGCATGGCCACAGAATTCCGCCACCGGGGTACGGACGGCCAGCTCAGTGGTGAGCTGATGCGGATCGACTATGCGGCAAGTGCGGCCGGTTATGGGGTGCAGACCTTCCGCGCGTCTACAGCCCAGGAGCTTCACACGGCCCTGGCGGCGGCCCGCCAATCGGAACGCTCCACGCTGATCGACATCAAAGTGCTGCCGAAGACGATGACCCACGGCTATGGGGCTTGGTGGAATGTCGGGGTTGCGGAAGTGTCCGGCAAGGAAGCGGTACAGGAGGCTTATGACCGGAAGCACAGCGGACTCAAGAAAGCCCGGAGCTACTAAGCGGGCGCTGCATGTGCGCGAACCAAGGCAGACGGCGCACAGTGGATCAAGGATTCTGCCATACTTGGGATTGTGGAAGGGGTAGAACATGAGCATGTTCAGAGACAATGCCGTCCGGCTGGCGATCGCTCCGATTGCCTGGACGAATGATGATATGCCTGAGCTGGGTGGCGGCAATACGTTCGAGCAATGCATCAGCGAGATGGCGCTTGCCGGATATGAGGGCAGCGAGGTGGGCAACAAGTATCCGCGTTCCCCGGAGCTTTTGCACAAGGCACTGGAACTGCGCGGTCTGAGTATCGCCAGTGCCTGGTTCAGCGCCTTCCTGACGGTGCGTCCGTATGAGGAGACAGCGGAAGCCTTCCGTGCGCACCGGGATTTCCTGCATGAGATGGGTGCCAAGGTCATTGTAGTATCCGAGCAGGGCCGGAGTATTCAGGGGCAGATGGATACGCCGCTGTTCGCTGACAAGCCGGTATTTACCGAAGCGGATTGGGCTGCGCTTGCGGCAGGTCTTAGCGGGCTGGGACGGCTGGCGGCTGAGAAGGGCATGACGCTGGTCTATCACCATCACATGGGCACCGGGGTGCAGACTGCAGCGGAGATTGCCCGGCTGATGGAGCTTACAGATCCTAATGAAGTATCGCTGCTATACGATACGGGACATCTGGCCTTCTCCGGCGAGAATCCTCTGGAGGTGCTGCGTGAGCATCTGCCGCGGATTAAGCATGTGCATCTGAAGGACATCCGTCCGGAGGTAGTCAAGCGGGTGAAGGCAGAGAACCTAAGCTTCCTTCAGGCGGTAAAAGCGGGAGCCTTCACCGTACCGGGCGATGGCTGTATCGCGTTCGGAGAGATTTTTGCCGAACTGGCTGCCTCCCCCTATACGGGATGGTTCGTTGTTGAAGCGGAGCAGGACCCGGCGCTGGCCGATCCGCTGGAATATGCGATCAAGGCGCGGCGGTATATCCGGGAGCATAGCGGTTTGTAGGACATCCGGGTGGCAGCCTGTATGTCTGAAGGGCAGGAATATGCGGGGGTGCACAGCTGCGGCTGTGCGCGCTCCGTTTTTTCATGAAATCCATAGATCAGGTGGAAGCTACGGGCGGAGTTAGTTGGAATTACTCCACTTGCTGCCGGAAGAATGAATCCTGGTACAACAGCAGTTGGAAAAACAGCACTTAATTTAATCACATTTCATTCAAAGTGCCATTATCGATACTATTAAATGCTGTTTTTCCACTTGCTTGGGCATAAATGTAATAAATTGAATAAATAAGTTTATCCATCTGTTGTGGCCGGAGTCGGTTGCAGGGGTGGTGGACGAGTGGGTTGAAGACAGTGCCGGAGTTGGTTACCGAGGTATGCCAAGGTGGTTGTGAAGCAGTTACAGCAGCGTTGGCCGCTGTGATTGTTAAGGTAGTGCGTGCGCAGTTACAGTGGCACCCGCCGAAGCGGTTGAAGCGCTAATTACTGACTGTTTGTGGAGGCAGTTACAACCTGCACCAGCACAGGAGAATGGCGGGAAAAGGCCCGAGGGGAGTTGACTTTATCTGGTTAGCTGGAGGGGAAGCGCATGTGCTATAATGGCAGGAATTCGAACGGCGGTCAGTATGGCCGGTTGCCGCAGATGAAATAGATCTGAAGTCCATAGCCGCCCCAGAGCAGCCTTGGACGATATGTATATGAAGCGGCCGGATGCGGCCGGGTATTCTGATGGTTGTGGAGGAGGTTGTCGAATGTCCCGTTCCTGGTATCGCCGGTTGCTGCTGTCTTATTTCCCTATATTTTTGCTGACGGTGACGATTCTGATCTTTGCCTCATTTGTGTTTATTAATGATATCTCCCGGACGGAGACGAAGAAGGCAGACCGCATCTCCGCCAGCTATCTCAGGGATAGTGTGGACCGGACGATCAAGGAAGCCGAGCTGTCGGTGCTGGATGCGGTAGAGCGGAGCGAGGTCTACAAACGTTATTTCAATACGCAGAGCCAGCCGGACCAGGCGACGATCTATGCGGTTGCCCAGAGTCTGCGAAATCTGATACAGGAATCCTCATATATCCAGTCGGTGTATTTGTATGACCGGGTGCGTGGAAGCGTTCTAACCGATACGGGACTGAAGGAGCTGGAGGGATTCGCCGATGAGGACTGGATCAGGGCCATGACTTCGACTCCGGCAGTACCGGAAGGCTGGCAACCGGTCAGGGATTATCATTCGGGTCTGTCCCAGCGTACAGAAATTCGTGTGCTGACAACCAATAAAGCAATGCCGCTTCCCTTCGGCTCCGGGGGAATACTAGTCATTAACATCAAAGTGAGTGCCCTGGAGCAGCTCATAGACAGCATGGTTAACCAGCAGCTCTCGTTCATGACTATTCTGGACGGCAATGGCAACACCGTGTACCAGGCCCATTCCGATACGGAAGGTGCGGCTGACGGCAAGCTGCTGAACACACTTAAGCTGGAGAGAACCGGCTGGACGTTCGAGAGCGGAATCAAGGCGGGGAATCTGTTCAGTTGGGTCTCTGTGATCTCTTATCTCTGGGTAGCGATTGCGGTGGGGACCGTGCTCTGTGCGGTATTGTATCTGATCTATGTAACCCGGCGCAATTATAAGCCGATCCAGGTGATTATGAACCGGATTGAAGGCCATCAGATCCGCACGATGGATCAGTCTACCGACAGGCCGGACGAGATGATGCTGATTGACGGCGTGCTGGAGAATCTGATTAACCACATGACAGATTATGATACCAAAACCAGGGAGAACCTGCTGCTGCAGCGCAGCAAGCTGTTCACCGATCTGCTGCATAGCGAGCGGCTGGAGCAGGTGACCCGGCGGCTGGAGGAGCTGTCTCCGCTTACTGGTGCGAATGCTTCCTCGCGCTTCATCGTTGTGCTTGGGGAGATCAACCGCTATGAGCAGGTATTCGAGGACAGGTATACCCGGGGGGATCAGAATACGCTGAAGTTTGCCCTGATGAATGTATTTCAGGAATTGGCACGGAATGCGGAGCTGCAGGGATGGGCAGAATGGGTGGGCACCGAACGCGCAGCGATTCTGTTCCTGGCGACTGGCAGCGATCAGGAGATGGAGGCCAAGCTCCGGGTCTTCGCGGAGGATTGCCGCTCCTGGGTTGAGCAGAATCTGCGGATCTCGCTCAGCTTCGGTATCGGCTCCGCTGCCGCCGGGCCGGGGATGATCCGGGAGTCTTATGCGGCAGCCGAATATGTGATGCAGCACAAGCTGCTGATTCATGAGGATATCGTCTTGGCAGGCAGCGGCGAAGCGCGCCAGCCGCTGCTTGAGACGTATAAATATCTGCAGATGATTGCTGAATTCGTGAAGTATTTCCGCATGTCGAGCGGCCAGTGGCGGGAGCAGCTGGAACGGATCTTCGAGTCGTTTGAACAGGATTTCCTGAAGGACGAGGATATCCGTTCCCTGATCCAGGCTATGCTGCAGATGCTGAGCCGGGAAGTGGCGGTGATGTCTGAACAGCTGCAGGACGAGCTGTCGGCAGAGAATGCTGAGGTCCGGCTGAAGCAGCTGGAGGAGGCCGAGGCGCTCCATGAAGTGAAGACGGTTCTATTCGAATATGTCACCGACTTATTCCGCACCTATGTCTCTGCCAGCGAAACGAAGAGCTACCGGGCCATGGTCAATGAGATGAAGGATTATATCGAAGAGAATTTCACGAATCCCGATCTCTCGCTGAAGCATCTGAGTGACCGGTTCCAGGTCTCCGGCAAATATGCCAGCTATCTGTTCAAGACCGAATTCAAAATGAAGTTCGTGGATTTCCTAACTGAGCTGCGGATGAAGCAAGCCGAGCAGCTGCTGATAGATACGGATTGTTCCCTCCAGGATATCGCACTTCAAGTAGGGTATGGGAATGCCATTTCATTCGGAAGAGTCTTCAAGCGGATTGCCGGCATCACGCCGGGCGATTACCGCTCCTCCAGACGCCGCGAAGCAGCCTCCAGATTGGAGCCGCAGGACTAGCGTAAGCTGGGGAAATGAAGGAATTCCGTTTGATGGTGAAGCATGGGATTCATCTGCCGCATTCGTGTAAGGTCCAGGCCGCATTTCTCTTACGCCAACCGCTGAACAAGGGGGGCGAATAGCGATGCGGCCTGTGTTTTTGCTGATATGAAAGCGGTTTATTGTACGAAAATCGTTGGTCTGATAAACCGGATGTCCGAATTCAGGCGCTTTATCGCATCCGAAACAGGTTTATTGTCAGACCTCCGAATGTTATGGAATACTGTGGTCATCCCGCAGCAGCAAGCAGCCTTGAAACACTGAGGCCGGCCTACATGAACGGGATGAACGAATAAGACATACGGGCATCATCAAGCTCGGGGGTATCATGAAGTCACCATTATAGCCTGCTAAGGCGAGGGAGATGGAACAATGACAGTGAACGTAAACCAAAGAGTTCTGAAGAAGGCAATCGGCATCGGCTTGACCGCAGTAATGGGAGCTACTCTGCTTGCAGGCTGTTCCTCAGACGGTAAATCGAATTCGGCAGCCGGAGGTACAGACGCACCGGGGAAGAGCGCGGAACGCGTAACCTTGAAGGTGGAGATCTTCGACCGCGGTAAAACGCCGAAGCAATACACCATTACCAACAACTTCGTGTCCCAGATGATTCAGAAAAATTTCGGTGATCCTAATAATATCAATGTAGAATTTGTCCCGGTGCAGCGTTCGGAAGAAGTGACCAAGTTGAACGTATTGATGGCCAGTAATACGGATGTGCCGGATATTGTCTTCACTTATGATTCCAGTGTCTTCTACCGTTACGCCCAGCAGGGCGGGTTGACCGACGTAGGTTCCTTATTAGAGGAGCACGGCCAGACGCTGAAGAAATTCATTGGTGACGAGACGATGGCCTTCGGCCAGCTCGACGGCAAGCAGTTCGCCATCCCTGGTAAACGGGCGATTACAGGCCGTTACGCTTCATACATCCGCCAGGACTGGCTGGATAAGCTGGGGCTGCCGGTACCGAAGAACACCGATGAGCTATACACTACTTTGAAAGCGTTTAAAGAGAAGGACCCGGGCGGTCTTGGCAGCAAAACCATTCCGATGGGCATGTCCCTCGGCTCGGCTCAGCTGGAGACCCTGATCTACTCCTTCATCAAGCCGATCAGCGGCGACCTTACTTACAGCCAGCGCTACGAGCTGCCGCTGCATGAGGGCTTCAAGGATGCGGCACAGTTCCTCAACAAGCTCTACAATGAAGGGCTGGTCAGCAAGGACTTCAGTCTGGATGAAGACAAAGCCCAGGTATCCAAGGATATTCAGAACGGCAACGTCGGCTTCTGGTCGGAGGATGTGGATAGTATGTTTTATGCCGATGGCACTCTTGATAATCTCTACAAGAATGTGCCGGGCAGCAAGGTGCTGCCGGCGGATATCCTCACCAATGCCAAGGTGGACAATAAATATATCAAATCCCGCTATGCCTCGAACGGTATGTACATCATGATCCCTAAGAGCAGCAAGCGTGCGGTGGAAGCGGTGAAATATCTCGATTGGATGGCGACTGGCAACAACCTGATTGACATTTACAACGGTGTTGAAGGCGAGAACTATGATATGGTGGACGGCATCCCGGTCGTTAAGGCTGATGTTTCCCAGGAATTCCAAGACCGTCTGTTCACTTCCGGGGACACCGCAATTATCTCCAACGGTAAGAACCTCGGCGATCAGGCTACCAATGAGAAAGCCTGGATTCTGGGCTTCCCTGCCAACAACCAGGAGGCGCTGAAGCAGTCTATTGATATTGCCAACACAGATACTGTGGGTCCTATCGTCTTCGGTAAGCCGATTGAATCGGAATCGAAATACGGCACTACGCTCAGCGATAAGCTTAACGTGATCATCGTGAAGACTGCGATGGCGAAGCCGGATCAATTCGATACTATTTTCGAACAGGAAATGAAGGACTACATGTCTCTGGGCGGAGACAAGCTGAAAGCGGAGCTGGAGCAGGCGCTTACAGAGATTTCAGCCAAATAAACTAAAAAAAGTGAAAACCGGGGGGAGCTGGCATGCTGCTCTGCCCGGTTTTTTCTCCATAGGAGGAGAGGAACTTGAGCAAAGCGTCTTACATCAGAAGGTACTGGCAACTATACGCGCTGCTTTCACTGCCCATTATGTATTTCCTGATTTTCCGCTACGGCCCGATGTACGGGGTGCAGATTGCCTTTAAGGATTTCAACCTGTTCCAAGGCATCAACGGCAGTGAGTGGATCGGCTTCGATGCGTTCCGCGAAGTTTTTGGCATGAAGGAGTTTTACAGCAGTCTGCGCAATACGTTTATGCTGAATTTTCTCGATTTGATAGTGTCTTTCCCGGCCCCGATTATTCTGGCTATTATGCTGTATGAAGTGAAGTCGGTATGGTTCAAAAAAATATCACAGACCCTCCTCTACATTCCCCATTTCATTTCCTGGGTGATTATCGGGGGTATCGTCTATCAATTGTTCGGCAACCAATCCGGTATGGTGAACGGTGTACTGGAGAGCATGGGGCTGAACCCTATTCCTTTTTTGACCGAAAAAAATCCATGGCTGATTACCTACCTGTTCACGGGTGTCTGGCAAAGTGCCGGCTGGGGGACCATCCTGTATCTGGCGGCGCTTACCGGTGTCAACCGCGAGCTGTTCGAGGCTGCTGAAGTGGATGGGGCTACCCGGATGAAGAAGATCTTCTACATTACGCTGCCCAGTATCAAGCCAACCATTATTACCCTGCTCATTCTCAACCTGGGGAAAATGGTCAGCATCGGCTTCGATCGTCCTTACATCATCGGGAATACGGCAGTGCGCGAATACTCCGATGTGCTTAGTACCTTCGTCTACCGGATTGGTCTGGAATCGGGCCAGTATACGCTGGCAACTGTAGTTGGATTGTTCCAGGCGGTGGTTGGACTGGTGTTCATCCTTGGTTCCAATTATATATCGAAAAAAGTGACCGGCGACGGCATTCTATGATTATACAGAAAGGAGGCGGAGTACGATGAGTGAACGTACCTCTAACCGGATATTCGATATCGTTAACGTTACCTTTATTGCACTGTTCGTGCTGTTCTGCCTGGCTCCGTTTATACACGTTATTGCGGTGTCCCTCAGCTCCACGCGGGCTATTACTTCCGGGGAAGTTACGATTTTCCCGATTGAGCTGAACTGGAAGGCGTATGTGCAGGTCTTCACCGACAATGCGATGATCCGCTCGCTGATCTTCACCATTATTTTGACGGTTGCGACTACGGTATTATGTATGCTGTTCACCGTTGCAGCTGCTTACCCGCTGACCAAAAGCAAGCTGAAGGGCCGTACGATGTTCATGTACCTGATCATCATCACCATGTTCTTCAGCGGCGGTATTATTCCTGAGTACCTGCTGATCCGTGATCTGCATATGATCGATTCTGTCTGGTCGCTGATTCTGCCCGGTCTGGTCAGCCCGTTCAACCTGATTATCCTGATCTCCTTCTTCCGCAGCATTCCGCCGAGTCTGGAAGAATCGGCCGAGATTGACGGCAGCTCGCATATCCGCACCCTGCTCAAAATCGTTCTGCCGTTATCTATGCCGGTTATGGCTACACTTGCGCTCTTCTATGCGGTAGGACGCTGGAACGGATTCCAGGATTCCCTGATGTATATCAATAATCCCGATCTGTATCCGCTTCAGCTGAAGCTCTTCCAGATGGTTCAGAACAATATGATCACTGAGCTGACGAACCTGGAGGGGGCGGCCCGCACCAAGCTGCCGCCGGAGAGCCTCAAGGCCGCCACTGTCGTCTTCGCCACGGTGCCGATTCTGGTCGTCTATCCTTGGCTGCAGAAATATTTCGTCAGTGGTGTTATGCTGGGAGCTGTGAAGGGCTGATTGATATCACTTAGAGTTGCGAGAGGAGAGACGGTCGTGGAGGATAAGGGAGAATTCTCCTTCTCCACCTGCTGGAATATGAGACGTCATTCTACAGGTGATGGATTACTTAATGAGATCCGGGAGCTGGGGTTCCGCAGGGTGGAGCTGAATTATAATGTGACGGAGGAAATGCTGGTTACCATCGAGCCGATGATTGAACGCGGGGAGATCGGTATATCGAGCGTTCATAATACGTTCCCCCATGTCCCGGACCCTGACTACGGCACGGATTCGGTCCTGCTGGGCTTCGAGGACAAGGAGAAACGGAAGCGGGCAATAGACCTGCTGGTCCGCTCGGCAGAGTACGCTCAGCGTTACGGCGGCGAAGCCGTGGTAGTGCATCCGGGCGAGGTACCGTTCCCGTATGATATCTCCGGGGAGCTGGAGCAGATCTACGAGGGGCAGGGCAGGGATTCGGCAGCTTACCGCAGCAAATGGGCGGAGCTGATGGAGCGGCGTGAAGCGTATAGTACAGGCTATGTGCAGACCATTATCGAGAGTCTGGACGAGGTGTGTAACCGCGCGGTGTCCAAGGGGCTGAATATCCGCTTCGGCATCGAGACCCGCTCCAAGCCGCAGCAGATTCCGACACTGGCGGAAGCGAAGACGATCATCCATGCCTTAAAGGGAGCGCCTGTCGGCATCTGGTACGATACGGGTCACGCTATTCTGATGGACCGTCTGGGCCTGTATGACAGTATAGGGGAAATGGAAGGGCTGATGGATGATATCGTCGGTGTCCATATTCATGAGACGATCGGCCTTGCCGACCACTGGTGCCCTTATGTGAACAGCGGAGATCCGGATTTCTACGATGCTTATCTGCCGATGATTGAACGGGCACAGGTCAAGGTGTATGAACTGAAGGCGGCCTGCCGCCCGGAAGAGATGCATGAGAGCCACCGTCTACTTACAGCCAAGCTGGCGCGCAGAGGATAGGCCGCAGGCGGATGGGCACCAGAGGAATCAGAGAAATTAGCCAGAGAGCTTCCCGCAAGGAGGAACCTAATGTATAAGCAATTGGTAGAGAGTAATGACAGAGCAGTAGAACAGGGAATTCCCCGGCAGGTGCTGGATCAGAGCAACCTGTATTATGGGGGAACCCTTGATCCCCATACGGGGATTGCCTGGGTGAATCACACCACTGGTACCCCAACGGATATGTGTTACTGGGGTGCGGCGCTGGTGAACCCGGATTCGAAGTATTACCGGGATGAGGAGCTGCTGGAACGGCTGAAGCTGGCGACGGAGTTCGTGCTGCGCTTCCAGCATCAGGACGGCTCCATCTCCCCGGGCTGGACGAATTATCATTCGCCGCCGGATACGGCCTTCGTTGTGGTCGGCTACGCGCAGTTATATCAGCTGTTGGCGAAGCAGGAGTGGCCGCCGCTTCAGCCGGTGCTGGACAACATGCTCCTGTTCCTGGAGCAGTCCCTCCCCGTAATGCTTACGGGCGGGGTCCATACTCCGAATCACCGCTGGGTGATGTGCGCGGCGCTAGGGTTTCTCTATGAGCTGTTCGGCAGAGAAGAGGCCCGGCAGCGGGCGGATGAATGGCTGGCAGAAGGAATGGACATCACGCCGGAAGGGGAATGGACCGAGCGGAGCAACGGCATCTACAGCGCCGTAAGTGATATTATGCTGATTCATGCCGCCCGGCTGCTGGATAAGCCGGAGCTACTGGAACCGGTGCGCCGGAACCTGCACATGATGGTCTACCTTGTTCACCCGTCCGGCGAAGTCGTGACCGATTATTCCGGGCGGCAGGATCTGGGGGTGCTCCATGATCTGTCTCCTTATTATCTGCCGTATGCGATCCTTGCCCGTTCGGACAAGGATGCCGTGCTGGCCGGTATGGCGGAATGGGCCGGACGCTCCTTGTCCAATCCGGGCGTCTGCTCGGTGAACGCCCTGGTACGTATGCTGCTGGAGCCGGAGCTGCAGCAGCCGCCGGAGGCTACAGCAGAGCTGCCTGTGCAGTATGAGCAAATCCTGAACGGTGATTTCCTGCGGGAGCGCTATCTGCAAAGAATGGAGTCGGCGGGTCACCAGGGACGGATCTACCACAGCCGGCTGCATACCGACTTCGGGGCGCCTGTGGCCCGGCTCAGAGACGGGGCGACCAGCGTGACGCTGATCACGGAGACGCCTTCGTTCTTCGCGATGCGTCACGGTGCTGTAAGGCTGCTGGCCGTGCAGCTGAATACCAGCTTCTACCCCGGATTCGTGCCGATGCAGGAGATGACCCGGCTGCCGGAGGGCTACCTGCTGAAGGGCGTGCAGAAGAAGGGCTACTACGGTCCGGTGGAGAGTGCGCTTCTCCCGCCGGAAGCGGGTACGGCTGTCAGTCCGTGGTATCTTTTGCCGCATCAGAGCCGTCCGCTGACCCATGAACAGACGTTGTCTGTGGCGACTGAGGTACACCGTACAGAAACGGGCTGGAGTATCCGGCTGCACTGCGCGGAACCAGCCCAGGTCCTGGCTCAGTTGTCCTTCAAATTCGGCTGGGAAGGTAACTTCGCTTCAGGTGAGCTTCCGCCAGCGGATCAGAACAACTTCACCCTGGGAGAACTGCAGTCAGTGGATGAGGATAACTTCCTGTGGAGCGGCGGGCAGATTCGGTATACTTCTGGCGGAGAGTGGATCGACCTGACGGGCGGCGAAATGGCCCATCTCGGCAGAACATCCCCGGAACCCGGCCCGCCGAAGAGCTACAAAACCGTGCAGGTTAACCTGGTGACCCCGTTCGATAAGACATTTACGCTTACACTGTCTCCTGCGCAGTAGAGTTGGCAGAAGTAGTAGCGTGTGGGCGATGGCATGTTCGCTTGGACATGCGCAAAGACACCAGCATCTTCGGAGAGGCCACTGAAAAACTACCTATTCCGCGAAAATACCAACATTTTAGGGGGTCAAATATGATCCCCGAAATGCGAAACGAGCCTTAGAAGCGATTCTAGCGGCTCGTTTTTTTTGACGTTTTTAAAAAAGAGACTTTTTCAGTGGCCTCTCTTCGGAGGCTGGTGTCTTTGGCGTGAGGATACGGTTGGCACAATGAGGTGCATTAGTGCACCTGATTTCGGAAAAGTTGGCGGCAGGTGCGGACTGGAGTGGTTAACCGCTTCTATCTACTTATTGCAAGAGTAATTGAAAATTTCTATTTCCCTGTTTTTTTATCATTTAATAGATTATTTCCTATTTTATGACTTTTATCATAGTTGTCCATCAGGAAAAGTTTTACATTATTTACAAGTTAGTAAATGCAACTCTATCAGTCCTGAGGAGGATGAGGGCGTATGAGATTGTCTAAGTATAACTACAAACACAGATTAAGCGATGATGTTCTGCTGATCATGAATACATTAACCGGCGCTGTAGACTTGGTTGAGCCTAAGGTAGCCCGTGTTCTTTTTAATAGAAGCTCTGATGCATCTGCATTAAACGATCTGGATCCGGAAACTCGTACCCTGCTTAAGAGCAGAGGGTATCTCACGGATATGAAGGAAGAACAATATGTCCGTGAATCACTTGAAACCTACTACCGCTCTCATCCGGCCTTACAATTCACAATCTGCCCCACCTACAAATGTAACCTCGCCTGCCCTTATTGCTTCCAATCGGACATTCACCAGGACTCGCCGACGCTTGACCTTGCACAGATTAATGAGATATTTCAGGCGATGGATCAGATGGTGCATCTGAAGCCTGAGGCGGCCGTCCAGTTCGAGCTTTTCGGGGGCGAGCCCTTCCTGGCCCGTAATCAATCTCAGGTGGAGTATATTTTACAGCAGGCTATTGAGCGGAGTTGGCCTATTCTCTCCATTACGAACGGTACCGAACTCGGTGCGTATTTCCCTTTTCTGCAGAAGCACTCGGCGCATTTCCGCCATATGCAAATCACACTGGACGGCCCGAAGGAGATCCACGACCAGCTGCGTAAATACAGGAACAACAGCGGCAGCTATGATCTTATCTGCTCAAACATTACTTTTCTCCTGGAGCACCATATACCCGTAACCGTCCGAATCAACACAGGCCGGGAGAATGTCCGGCATTTGCCGGAGATGTTCGCCGGGTTCGAGCGGCTTCAGTGGACAAGCTCACCTGATTTCTCCTGCCAGATTGCCCCGATCAATGATAATTTCAATACGGGGAAGGTTGCCGGCTTCCAGCCTGAATCTGATCTTCTGAAGCAGCTTCATTTACTCTTCCCGGATTGGGAAGCCACCCGGCGCAGGTATAAGGTCAGCCTGGGGTATTTCATGGAGAAGAAGCTGCGGATACTCCGCAAAGCTATGTTTGACACAGACGATGACCACTATTACTTCGATCTGTCCGGCTGCAGTGCTTCAAAGCGTCATAATCTCGTATTTGGTGCAGACGGGCGGCTGTATCCGTGTGTTGAAACCGTCGGATTCCCGGATTATTCGATTGGAAGCTACCTTCAAGGGCTGCATTTGGATGAAGAGAAGTGGCAGAGATGGCACCGGGATATCGTGGTGAATGACAAATGCAGACACTGTAATCTTGCGCCTCTCTGTGGTGGCGGCTGCGTACTGAAAGGAAGCAGAGACGGGGAATTACGGGATTTCGAATCGAACTGCAGCGATACAAGGCAATATCTGAAGACCTATCTCGATCTTCACCGGGACCGTCTGCTCGAAAGCTATTGCCAGTGAACACCATTACCCTGATGTCAAGGTATTTACCTTGCCATAAATATTCTTAGAGGAGAGGAGGTAATGTACATGAAATCACTGACGAAGAACAAGGATCTCTGGACGAATCTCACAGCCAAAGACCTTGAAGAAATTACGGTTCCAATGGCATGTTGCCAGAAAGCATCCATTCAAATCAACAATCCTACCAAAAAAGCCATCTAACAGCATCCTTATATTTGGGAAATAGCGGGAAGCGCATCCTTATGCCTTCCCGCTGTTCATACCAGGGGGGATAGATATTGTATATTTCAGAATATATTCTTACGTATCGCTTAAGAAACGGCCGTCATCTTATCTTCAATTCCCTGTCAGGCGCAATGGATATTGTGGAAGAGCATATCAGCCAGTTCCTCCAGAAACAACAGCCTGTTGCCTATACTCTCACCGCTGATGAAGAACAGTTTCTGGCCGGCAGAGGTTATCTGTACAGGGAGCGTGAAGAGGAGCAAGCCCTGATCCGCCGGTACAAAGAATACCTGGATCAGCATGGATCGGGTGACATTTCCTTTGTGTTCTGTCCTTCCATGACCTGTAATTTGAAATGTGTCTACTGCTTTGAGCCCCAAGAGATCCGCTCCAGCCATGAACAGATGACTGAAGATCAGGTGCAGGCTGCCTTCCTGGCCATGGATCAAATCATGCAGCAGCAACAGTCTGCCCGGCATCATTTTGTTATTTTTGGCGGGGAACCGCTCCTGCCCCTGAACCATTCTATCGTCGGACTTATTCTTGAGCAGGCCAAAGCTAGGGGAATTACAGGAACGGTCATATCCAATGGGGTGTTCCTGTCACACTATCAGGAATTGCTAGAGCCTTACAAGGACATGCTCAGAATCCAGTTAACCATAGACGGCCCCCAGGCGGTTCATGACCGGCGGCGGATCACCCGGGCCAATGAGGGAACCTTTATGAAAATAACCGCTCAGATTGACTCCTTCCTGGAGCATAATTTCGACATCGCTATTCGTGTCAATCTGGATGGTGAGAATATAGAGCATCTGAATGAACTCCTGGATTTCTTCCAGGAACGGCAATGGAATGCTTACCCTAACTTCTCGGTTTCACTGTCTCCCGTTGAGAATTATGCAGGGAATTCCGCCCCGGGCCTGCTGCCCAGCTATCAGCTCACGGAATTCATCAAAGTGCATGTGCCAAACGATAAACTAAAAAGGCTGAATGTCGTATTAAACAGTGATCTAACCAGACTCTCCCTGCCGTTCGAGCACGTGCTGGGAACAGGCCTCGCTAAAGATAACTATTTCCCTAACTATTATTTTTGTGAGGCGGCCGGAGGAAAAACATTCACCTTCTCGCCGGACCACCAGGTCTACCCTTGCACCAGTATTATAGGTAATCCCAAATGGAGTCTTGGAACGTATTACCCTCAGCTTAAGCTGGATGACCAGAAGCTGGCGCTCTGGAAGGAACGTCATGTCTTGAATCAGCCGGAGTGTAAAGGATGCAATATCGCTTTTCTATGCTCCGGGAATTGTCCGGTTCAAGCCGACCGAACCACCGGTTCGATCTTAGGCGCCTACTGCGGAAATGTGAAGCGTGACCTTGACAGCCATCTGGAGCTGCTGAATGCTTCGTTCACCGCCTTAAGTTAAATCTTCTCCTACGTGAGGTGACTGGGAAATGATTCAATTGATATGTCCGCCCTATAATGCAGCTGTGGATACCGTTGATCCTCCGCTCAACCTGCTTGTGCTAGGCGCTGCACTTCTTGAAGCGGGGTACGGGGTATGTCTCACTGATCTGGCATTACTCTATTCAGGCACCAGCCATTTCGATACAGCAGCCCTTGCCGGTATTGCCCGATTAATCATCGGCAAGCCCTCCAGAGTTCTCGGATTCACGGCGATGTGCGGCAATTATTCGATCGCACTGAGAATTGCGGAGGAATGCAAACGGCTGGACCCGGACAGAATCATTATTCTTGGCGGACCCCATGCGAGCTTCGTAGCGGCTGAAACCTTAACCCATTTCCCAGCGATAGACTATATCGTTGCCGGAGAAGGCGAGCTGACGCTGCCGGAGCTGATTGCGGTCCTGGAGTCGGGCCATCCGCTCTCAGAGGTAGAAGGAATCTGCTTCCGTGAAGAGGGGACAATCCGCACCAATCCGCCGCGGCCGATTCTGAGGAATCTCGATGATACGCCCTTCCCTGCCTTTCATCTAATCGAGGATATTGAAGCTTATTTTACCACTCCGGAGAGCCGGTTTTTTCCGGTTGAGGCGGGACGCGGCTGTCCCTTTAATTGCAGCTTTTGCAGCACCTCGACTTTCTTTTCACGAAAATACAGAACTAAAAGTCCTGCACGGATCATCGCCGAGATGAGATACGTCAGGGATCGTTGGGGAATCACCCATTTCAGCTTAACGCATGATAATTTCACGGTTAATCAGAAGTTTGTCAGACAATTCTGCCAGGAGCTGCTGGATTGCAGCGAGCCCTTCACCTGGAGCTGCTCCTCCCGGACGGACCACGTCAATATAGAACTGTTTGAGGTGATGATGCAGGCTGGATGTAATGGCGTCTTCTTCGGGATTGAGAGCGGCAGCCAGCCCATCCAGCAGGTCATTGGCAAAAAGCTCGATCTGAACCAGGCTTATGAGCTGCTCCGCGAGCTTCATCGGCTGGGTCTGTCATGTACGGCTTCATTTATTACCGGATTTCCCGAAGAGACAACCGAAGACCTTAATCAGACGCTGGATATGATTGTCCGGCTGCTCTCCATAGGAATAGCGGATGTGCAGCTGCATCAACTGTCCCTTTTTCCCGGAACCCAATTGTTTGACGCAGCGAAGGGCAGCCTGGTGCTGGACGAGCAGTTCTGGAGCACGAACGATATGAACAGTGATTTCCAGCTATCCGGCATTGAAAAGAACTGGATTGCCAGCTACCCGCAAATTTTCAGCAACTATTACTCCTTGCGGTCTGTGGATACACACACTCTGCACAGGATCAGAAAGCTCTACTACCCGCTGGCCCGTTCGTTCTTCCGCACCTTGTATTATCTCAATCATCTGGCGGCTGTTCCATACACCCGTACAATCGATTATGTCTCTGCCAGGCTGGATATGCATGAGGCAACACCGCCGGAAGCGGAGCTGGCCCTCATTCTTGATGAGCTGGTGCAGGGTCTTGTGCCGGAAACCGGGCGGGTCCTTAAGGACTTCCTGTCTTATGAGCGTGCGGTGATGGAACTGATGCAGCAGGATACAGCTCCGCAGGACACAACTGCTATGAAGCCTGTCAAAGTGATGCAACCGCACTATTCCATCCCTGCGCTGAAGCTGCACAGTCCCCTTCCTGCAGAGCTTGAGCTTGCGGAAGGGCATGAAGATTGGATTCTGCTGGTGCTGGAGAGCGCACCGGCTCTTGAAGGGCGCAGGCGCTACGTCCGGGTGATGAGCATGGACCCTTTAAGCATTGCTATTATTCAACAGATGGAGGACGGGAGCGACTTCAGGACGGTTGTACACAACCTGGCGTTAGAGAATCCTTTTGCTGCCAGCGAACAGGATCGGCAGGAATGGATCAGCCGGGTGTACGACCATTTCCATACGCATGAATTGCTGACTTCTTAGGGTGACAATACCGAAAGAGAGGGGGCCTTTCCTTGTGGAGTATGCTGAAGAACGGAGTGTTCCGACGGTTATGGTGCACGCAGACCTTATCTTCTGTAGGAGATGAGATCAGGAACTGGGCCATCCTGTTCTGGGTATTTGCAGAAGCGGATCAAGCTGTCTTTTACCGGACGGCTCTTTTGTTTGCCCAGATGCTCCCGGTCTTTATCATGGCTCCTCTTGCCGGAACATGGGTTGACCGCAGGAAACCAAAGAAGGTGCTGCAGGCGACGCTGGTGATCCGGGCCGCGATGTCTTTTGTACTGGCCGGATTGATCTGGATGGAGCAGGTTCCGCTTTTGCTGGTCATGCTGGCCTTCACCTGTACGGTTCAGCAATTTTTTCAGCCTGCCATCAGTAAATTAACGGTCACAGCCGTGGACAACGAGGATTACGGTACCGCCAGTTCCTCTGTAAAGACGGTAGATACGCTGATCAGTCTTGCCGGGCCTGCAATCGGAGCCTTTGTCTACCAATGGTGGGGGGCGTCAACTTCTTTAATTGTGGACGGCTTTTGTTTCATCGCAGGCAGCCTGTTCATTCTGAGTCTTAAGGTGAGCCCGGCCCCCCTGGCAGCACCCTCCGATTCCGGTCCGGCAACCTCCTTTTGGGTGGATGTCCTGGAAGGCTTCCGGTATATCTTCGCTTCTGCGCTCACCAAACGCTTATTTATCATGTTGGCGGTAATGGGGGCGTGCACAGGGGCGATTAATCTGTTAAATATATATTTCGTAGTGAAAGAGCTGCATTTAGACCAGAATTACTTAGCCTGGGCAAGCACCGCCGGGGGCATCGGTATGTTCGCGGGGGCGCTCGGTCTGAACCTGCTTGGGACAAAATTCAAAAATTATGTGCGAATCAACATTTGGGGAGCAGCGGTCATGACTCTGGGGCTGTTGCTGCTAACGCTCTCCTTCGGCTCTTGGTCCATGCTGCTCAGCCGTGTCATTATCGGGATTGGCATATCCCTGCTGAGCATTACGCTGTCGACTCTGTTAATGACCTATGTTCCTGAGAACCTGCTCGGACGCGTCGGTTCCGTGTTTGAAGGCGGTCCGCTGGCAACCAATATGCTGTCTTATCTATTTTTCGGATGGTTGTATGTGTACACTGGCGCCAGATTGATCTTCGGCATCTCTACTATACTGTTCTTCATGGCGTTTCTGCTGGCCCTTAGCCTTCAGTCTGTACTCTCCCCGGCCCGGAGAGTCCGTGCCGAACAGCAGGAGTTCATCAGCCCGTCCCAGTAACAGCCTAACCCGGGATGCACCGGCGGGATGAGCGTTAAAGAGTAGCCCATTCAGACGCAGCAAGCGTTCCCCGTAATCTATTTCACCACAGAAGCCTCCCAAGCTGCCGCTTCCCGGCAGTCTGAGAGGCTCCATGATTCTATCCGTCAGTCTCCCCCACCGCCACCAGAATCACCGCCACCAGAATCGCCACCGCCTCCGAAATCGCCTCCTCCATGGCTGCTGTGACCTCCGCTATCCCAGCCTCCGTGGCTGCCGTGATAATGATCATGGGTATGATTCCCGTGGTGATGACCATGATGATGGCTGGGGCCGCTGTGCCCGTCCGTGCCCGGATGGATTTTGTGTGGGCTGTTTTCGTTGTAGCTGCCCGCATCGGCTCCGGTACCTGTGATAAAATAATGATCTCCAGAGTGAGAGCGGGTTCTATTGCCGTAATTTTTGTACCGCGCATTACGATTACTGCGATTAATCAACTTCACCGCAACGAAGATAACTGCTCCTGCGAATATTAAGCTTCCCATCATGCAGAACCTCTCCTTTAACTAAATGTAGGATTGCCCTCATAGCTGAATCATACCATAATTCTGGAAACTACTTGAAATGCTGCTTGAATTGTCCCGGGGTGAGGCCGGTATACTTCTTGAATACCTTGGTAAAATAGCTCTGGTCGTTAAAATGCAGACGGGTAGCGATATCCGACAGCGTGATCCCGGGCAGCTGGATCAGACGCTTGGCTTCTTCGACCCGCTGCTGCTGGATGTAGTCGCTGATGGCGGTTCCAGTTTCTTTTTTGAACAGCTGGGACAGGTAACTGGCACTCATTCCGGCGTATTCAGCCAGCCTGCCGAGTGGAAGCTCCTCATACAGATGATTGTAAATATAATTCCGGCACCGGTCGGAGATGCGGGAATGTCTTGCGCTGCGGCTGCCCTCCACCTGATCGGCAAAGTCACAGAGTGCGGCTAGCATAGCACGATCCACCGCCGGAATATCACGGAGCTCCTCAATATACTGGATATGGAAGTCACTCAGGGTATAGGCAGCCTCCCAGAACAGTCCGCCTTCAATCGCCGCGCGGGTGGCCAGCGTGATGGAGGAGACAGCCAGATTTTTTTTGCTGCGCAGCTGGCTTTTGCGGGACAACCTTCCGAAGCTCTCCTCGGCAAAAGAAGCATGGGTCCGCAGCAGCCCCGCCTTGTCCCCATTGGTAATATAGCGGAACATTTCGCGTTCCTGCATCGGGTCATGGTGCAGCCATGTATGCTCGCGGCGGTAGGACAAGTCCAGATCCGGGCTGTCGTCCGCCGGATGCAGCGGTTCCGCCAGCGGACCCGCCGCCAGCAGCAGCTCCGTTACGGACAATGCCTGCCCGGTGACAAGCGTGTAGAGCAGCAGCGCCGCATGATACCAGCGCTTCCGGCTAATTATAGGCAGGTTGCCGTAATACTCTAGCCAGCTTGCCTGCTGCCCGGGCGGGATGTTGTGGTCGCGCAGCAGGCTGGCTGCATTATCACCGGTAACAGGTGCGTTCAGCGCCGGGCCGGTGACGATGGCACCGTCAGCGCCGGGAAGCTGGAGAATAATGAAATTCTCCAGAAAGCCAGTCGCGTACAGACGCGGTAACGCGGGTGCGGCCGCAGCAGCAGTTCTACCCGTGACCGCGTTGAGCGTCCCGCCTTCAACTGCAGTCCTGCTACTAACCGTACTATACGTCTTGTCCGTCTCCACATTGAGCGTCCTGCCCGCTGCCGCTCCTCCGTGCCCCCGCACTAGCTCCATCACCTCAACCGGCAGGCCGCCTGTTCCCTGAACGGAAGGGCGGTTTAGTGCAGCCGGTCCCAGGGCTAGACGGGGCGCAGCCGCTTCATCAACCCACAAGACCGGGACCCGGTAAGCTTCGTAGATTAGCTTGCAGATGTACTGTATACCTTCGTCATTCCCGATTCCCTTCGCCATAGGCCGCCCCCTCTTTTGTCTACTTAGAATACCAAAAATCGAATGAAAGTACCATAATTGGCCGGAACAGTCATATAGAATGGAGTCAAGAAACCGTATTCATAGGAGGCTATATAATGGCAAAGGACGTAACAGAGCTTCAAAAGCTCATTTCGCAAATGACACTGGAAGAGAAGGCCGGACTCTGCTCCGGGCTGGATTTCTGGAACACCAAAGGCATTGAACGTCTGGGTATCCCCTCAGTGATGGTAACGGACGGTCCTCACGGTCTCCGCAAGCAGCAGGGTGACGCAGACCATCTTGGATTGAATAACAGTGTACCGGCAACCTGTTTTCCGTCAGCGGCCGGACTGGCCTCCTCGTGGGACCGTGATCTGATCTTCCGGGTGGGCGAGGCGCTGGGAACGGAATGCCAGGTGGAGAATGTCGCCGTTCTGCTCGGACCAGGCAATAATATCAAGCGCTCTCCGTTGAATGGGCGGAACTTTGAATATTTCTCGGAGGACCCGTTCCTGGCCTCAGAGATGGCTGCGAATCATGTGAAGGGTGTGCAGAGCCAGGGAGTGGGGACGTCGCTGAAGCATTTTGCCGCCAATAACCAGGAACACCGCCGCATGTCAGTGGATGCGGTTATTGATGAGCGGACGCTCCGCGAGATTTATCTAGCCAGCTTCGAAGGCACCGTGAAGCAGAGCCAGCCGTGGAGTGTGATGTGCTCGTACAATCAGGTGAATGGAGAGTATGCTTCCGAGAGCTATGAGCTGCTGACCAAGGTGCTGCGCGAGGAATGGGGCTTCGAAGGCTTCGTCGTGTCCGACTGGGGAGCTGTCAATGAGCGGGTAAAGGCACTGGCAGCAGGGCTGGAGCTGGAAATGCCGTCAAGCGCAGGAATCGGAGACGCCAAGATTGTAGCGGCTGTGAAGAGCGGAGAATTGGCTATGGAGACGCTGGATCTCGCTGTAGAACGGATACTGGCCTTTATCTTCAAAAGTGTCGAAAACCGCAACCCGCACGCGGTCTTCGACCCGGAGAAGCATCATCAGCTTGCGCGCGAAGTGGCCCGGGAGAGTATGGTGCTGCTGAAGAATGAAGGCGGGATTCTGCCACTTGTGAAGAGCGGCCGGATCGCCGTGATCGGTGAATTCGCCAAGCAGCCGCGCTATCAGGGCGGGGGCAGCTCGCATGTGAATCCGAGCCGGATGGATGATGCCTTCGTTGAATTGCAGGCCGTTGCCGGGGATGCGGCCAGCTTCCTGTACGCACAGGGCTATGAGCTGGAGAGCGATGACATCAATGCTGATCTGCTGCGCGAAGCCTGTGATACAGCAGCTAAGGCGGATGCAGCTGTGCTGTTCCTTGGTCTGCCTGACCGCTACGAATCGGAGGGCTATGACCGTAGCCATCTGCTGCTTCCTGCGAGCCATAAGGCGCTGATCGAAGCGGTGGCCGAGGTTCAGAGCGAGATTATTGTAGTGCTGAGCAACGGCGCGCCGGTCGAGATGCCTTGGCTGCATAGGGCGAAGGCGGTGCTTGAAGGCTACCTGGGCGGTCAGGCTTTTGGCGGTGCGGTTGCGGATCTGTTATTCGGCGATGTGAGCCCGAGCGGCAAGCTGGCGGAGACCTTCCCGATGAAGCTGAGCGACAATCCGTCCTTCCTGAACTTCCCCGGTGAAGGCGATACGGTGGAGTACAAGGAAGGCTTGTTCGTAGGCTACCGTTATTATGACAAAAAAGAAATCGAGCCTCTGTTCCCCTTCGGCTACGGCCTCAGCTACACGGAATTCGAGTACAGCCGCCTGCTGCTGGATCAGACCCGCATTCAGGACACAGATACCGTTCAGGTATCGGTCACTGTCAAGAACACCGGCAGCAGAGCGGGCAAGGAAGTCGTGCAGCTGTATGTCAGTGATGTGGAGAGCAGTGTGATCCGTCCGCTGCAGGAGCTGAAGGGCTTCGGCAAGATTGAGCTGCAGCCGGGGGAAGAACGCACCGTAACCTTCACCTTGGATAAGCGTTCCTTCGCTTATTATAATGTGCAGTTAGGCGACTGGCATGTGGAGAGCGGGAGGTTCAAGATCGCTGTAGGATCTTCCTCGCGCGATATCCGTCTGAGCACGGAGCTTGAGGTGGAATCCACCGTGAAGCTGTCCGGCCGCTTCCACCGCAACACCACAGTCGGTGACCTGCTTGCCAATCCGCTGACGGAGGAGAAGGCGAAGAGCTTCAGCAGCGTGTTCGGGCTGGAGGATGTGCTTGGCGACAATCCGGAGATGCTGCTGGCCATGATGAAATATATGCCGCTGCGCGCCATGATCGGCTTCGGCCAGGGCAAGTATACCGAGGCGGATCTGGAAGCGGATCTGCAGGAGCTGAACAGGCTGGCCGGACAGGAGTAAGAGATGCAGGGGTTGCATTCCGCAGCGTAGTTTGCTAACATACGGTGTAAGTTCATAAGCAGTTAATAGTTCTCTAGGGTTCCGCAGCAGGTACACACCGCTGGCCTGGTCCGAGGGAGAACACACGGATGAAGCCAATCCGTGTATACACGGAGGGACAAAAGCCCGGGAGGTATCGTCAATAATGACGATAACCTTCCGGGCTTATTTTATGAAACAGGAGGCAGGAGAAATGAAGAAGAGCACTAAGAGCTGGATCATGATTGCAGGCGCTGCTTGCTTTGAAGTGGTATGGGTCATCGGGCTGAAGCATGCCTCCGCTCCATGGGAATGGGCGGTTACGGCAGCGGCGATACTGATCAGCTTCTACGCCCTCATCTGGGCCAGCGGCAGGCTGCCGGTCGGGACGGTCTATGCTGTATTTGTCGGACTTGGAACCGCAGGTACCGTTCTTGCGGGCGGAGTCCTGTTCGGTGAACCGCTGCGGCCGCTGAAGCTGCTGCTGATTGGCCTGCTGCTGGCAGGGGTCGTCGGACTGAAGCTGGTTACCCCGGCTCAGGCTGAATCTGAACAGACAAAGGGGCTGAACTGATATGGCATGGGTTATGCTGATTGCCGCCGGTATATGTGAAATGTTCGGGGTTGCCATGATTGGCAAGCTGCACAAGGACCGCAACTGGCAGTCTGTCTGCCTTCTGATTCTAGGCTTCGGGGCAAGCTTCCTGCTGCTGTCTCTGGCGATGGAAAGTCTGCCGATGGGAATTGCCTATGCGATCTGGACAGGAATTGGAGCGTCAGGGGCAGCGGTTATGGGCATGTTGTTCTACGGTGAAGCCCGCGATCCGCGGCGGATCTTCTGCATTGTGCTGATCCTGGGAGCCGTAGCCGGCTTGAAGCTGATTGGCTGAGAATTCCGCTGAAACGTTACTGAGTTGGACACTTAACGGATGTTTCGCTGCCCCGGTTATGGTAAGTATAGTTAGTAAGAACATTATTCTTAATAAGGAGACTTATCACATATGAGCAGACCTGTATCTGAGAATATCCGCCTGAAGGACGGAGCTGTGCTGCCCAGACTGGGGCAGGGAACGTGGAGGATTGGCGACCAGCCGGCGAACCGGGCAGAAGAGATTGCTGCGCTTCGCCAGGGTGTGGAGCTGGGTATGAATCTGATTGATACGGCTGAGATGTACGGGGACGGACGTTCCGAGGAGCTGGTTGGTGAAGCGCTGCGGGGAATCCGCGACCGCGTATTCCTGGTCTCCAAGGTCTATCCGCATAATGCGGGCGGGACTAAGCTGATTAACAGCTGCGAAGCCAGCCTGAAGCGGCTCGGCACGGACCATCTGGACCTGTACCTGCTGCATTGGCGCGGCAACATTCCTCTGGAAGAGACCGTGGAGGGGATGGAGGCACTGGTGGCTTCCGGTAAAATCGCCCGCTGGGGCGTATCCAATCTGGATACGGCAGATATGCAGGAGCTGCTGAGTATTCCCGGCGGCAATCACTGCGCAGTCAATCAAGTGCTCTACCATCTGGGCTCAAGAGGGATCGAGCATGATCTGCTGCCCTGGCTGAGAGGACATAAGATTCCTGTCATGGCCTATTCTCCGCTGGCCCAGGCAGGCACGCTGAGAAAAGGGCTGACTGAGAATGAAGCTGTGCAGCAGATTGCCCGGAATCATGAGGTCACTCCGCTGCAGGTTCTGCTGGCCTGGAGTATCCGGGACGAGGATATCCTGGCTATCCCCAAAGCCGCCACCTGCGAACATGTGAATGAGAATGCCGCTGCCGCGAAGCTTGTGCTTTCAGACGAAGAGTTGTGGCAGCTCGACGATGCTTTTCCCCAGCCGTCGTGGAAGATTCCGCTGGACATGATTTAATCATAGCTTAACCGCTGCTGTATGGTATAGCTGTCTCCGCTTAGGGGGCGGCTTTTTTGTTGTTCTAGGAGACAAAAATATGAAGCTGCTAAGGTGCGCGGGCCGAATGTATGTGGAAAACCGAATACAATGTGCTGGCGCAAAGGTGTGTGGGCCGTATAGCGGCTACAGACCGCGAATGAGGAGCGTACATAGGTTGATTCCGTTCTTGTACGCTTCCTAAGCCTTAGATGATATTATACGGGAATTTGTGCATCCTATGAGGAAGCTTGTAGGCCGTTGGAAGCAAGGCGGATACTGGACTTAAGCCCCTTGGCAGGAGCTCTTAAATGTTGTCAACAATGTTCATGCCGAAACCGTGTTTTCAATTTGGTGACAAAGAAAGCGCTTTGATTTACGATGTGTTCAAAGGGAAACACCTTTCAGGAAGAGTTGCGGAAGGTTCCCGTTCATTACAATAAGGGGGCATCTTAAATGGCCACAACGGCAACGAAACAAGCTTCATCCGGCGGTGGAAGGGTGAAGGTTCAACAATTCGGACGTATGCTCAGCGGTATGGTTATGCCGAATATCGGCGCTTTTATCGCTTGGGGATTAATTACAGCATTATTCATTCCGACCGGCTGGTATCCCAATGAAAGCCTGGCAGCACTGGTAGGCCCAATCATTACTTACCTGCTTCCGCTGCTAATCGGGTACACCGGCGGACAGATGGTTCACGGCAAACGCGGTGCAGTTATCGGCGCGCTGGTGACCATGGGGGTTATCGTAGGTACAACCATTCCAATGTTCCTGGGTGCGATGATTGTCGGTCCGCTGGCTGCTTGGATTCTGAAGCAGTTTGACAGAGCAATAGACGGCAAAATCAGAGCCGGCTTCGAAATGCTGGTTAACAATTTCTCACTGGGTATCATCGGCGGCGCTTTGACGCTTGGAGCCTTAAAAGGCGTTGGACCGCTGGTTCAAGGATTGACCAATATTCTATCGAATGGCGTGGAGTTCCTGGTGAACCATAACCTGCTGCCGCTCATCAATATCATCATTGAGCCGGCCAAGGTTTTGTTCTTGAACAATGCGATTAACCACGGCATCTTAACTCCTATTGCTACAGAAGAATCTTTAAGAATAGGTAAGTCTGTTCTTTACATGTTGGAATCCAACCCTGGTCCCGGACTTGGTATCTTGCTGGCTTACTGGCTGGTGGGTAAAGGCTCTGCGAAATCTTCTGCACCAGGCGCAGTAATCATTCACTTCCTGGGCGGGATTCATGAGATCTACTTCCCTTACATCCTGATGAACCCGCGTCTGATTCTGGCAGTCATCGGCGGCGGTGTTTCCGGTACATTCACGTTCCAGCTTCTTGGCGCAGGACTTACAGCGTCACCTTCTCCTGGTAGTATCTTTGCCTACTTCGCAATGACGCCAAAAGGTGGATACCTTCCAATGCTGGCAGGGGTAATTGTTGCTACGGTCGTATCCTTCCTGCTTGCAGCTCTCCTGCTGAAGTCTGTGAAGAAGAATGATGATGAAGAGATGGATCTGGAAGACGCAGCAGCTAAAATGAAAGACATGAAGTCGGCCGGTACTGCAGCTCAGACTGCGGCTACAGCAACCGTGGCTTCCAATATCCGCAACAAAGCAAGTGTCCACAAAATCGTATTCGCTTGTGATGCAGGGATGGGATCGAGTGCCATGGGGGCATCGGTGCTGAGAAAGAAACTGCAGAACGCAGGGGTCAACATCACGGTGACTAACTCTGCCGTCAGTGAAATTCCTGCCGACGCGGATATCGTGGTTACCCAGAAGACGCTGACGGACCGGGCGATTGCCAGCAATCCGAATGCCGAGCATATTTCTATCGACAACTTCCTGAAGAGCCCGAAATACGATGAGCTCGTAGAACGTTTGAAGTAAGAGGCACAAGTGTAAAATCTAAGTATATAGTTCTCGCTGAAACGGATGCCGTCCTCTGAGGGACGGTATAGCCGTTTTTGCTTGATGCAAGGCGGAGGGTTAGCGGAAATGACGAAAATTACCGCCAGACAGCGCCAGATCCTGTGGCTTCTGCTTGAAGCCAGCGGAGAGATTACCGCTGTAAAAATTGCCGAGGCTACCGGGGTAAGCGTAAGAACCGTACACCGGGAGATGGAGGATATAGAGTCCGCGCTTGAGGACTTTGGTCTTGATCTCATCAAAAAATCAGGCAAAGGAATCCAGTTGAGCGGCCCGGAGGCCGGTCTTGCGGAGCTGCGCCTATTCCTGCGGGAAGAGAAGCCGGCGGATTATTCCGGCGAAGACCGCAAGGTATTCGAGCTCTGCGTGCTGCTGGAGGCAGAGGAGCCGGTGAAGCTGTTCACACTTGCGCATTCCCTCAAGGTTACAGTTGCTTCTATTAGCTACGATCTGGATGAACTGGAGCAATGGGTCCGTAAGTTCGGCCTGGAGCTGGTTCGTAGACGAGGCTACGGCGTAGAAATCACCGGCAGCGAGATCGACAAGCGCCGGGCGATTGGCCGGTTAGCCGCAGAGCATCTGGATTTGTCCGATCTGGTCGGCCATGGTTCTGTGGCTGAGAGCAATCCGGCTTTTCGTGTTCTATTAACTACAGTTGGACAATCCAACCTTATGGAAGTAGAGAATACGCTGTGGGATATGGAATGGAAATGGACGGCGGAGCTTCCCGAAATTGTCTATATGGAGATGCTCCTGGCCCTTGCTGTCACTACCCGGAGGATTGAGCTTAGCCGAAGCATCGACAGCGGGGCGGATGCGGGCTATTCCAGGGTGTCCGATCACCGGAACATTGCCGGAGCCGAGCGATTTGTGGGGCAGCTCGCTGAGGTGCTTAAGCTGAAAATCCCCCGGGTAGAGATTCTGTATATCGCCGGGCTGTTCGACCGGGTCCAGGATTCCTTCTCCTCGTCGGGCTACGCCTATGGCGATATTGAATTAATGGAGATTGTCTATAAGCTGACGGAGAGTGTGGTCAAGCGGACAGGGCTGCCCTTCCAGAGTGACCGTACTCTGCGCGAGGGGCTGCTGGAGCATATTGATCCGGCGCTGAAGCGGATCCGGGAAGGCACACGCATCCGCAATCCGCTGCTCGGCCCGATCCGCAGGGATTACGAATATCTGTTCAACATCATCCGCGCAGCCGTGGAGGATATGCAGCTGGAACTTGCGATTCCGGATGAAGAGATCGGATTTCTGGTCATGCATTTCGGAGCTTCCGCAGAGCGGCTGAACCAGCTAAGGCGCAACGTAAGAGCCATTCTGGTCTGTGCCAGCGGCCTTAGCTCTTCCCGTCTGCTCGCCACCCGGCTGACCAAGGAAATGCCGCAGATTGAGATTCTGGGCAACATCTCCTGGTATGAAGCGGCGCGCCTGCCGGATGAAGATTACGATCTGATTATATCTACCATTGATCTGCCGATTGATAAGGAGCGTTACATCAAGATCAGCCCCCTGCTCACAGCGGAGGAGATTGAGAAGCTGCTGAATTACATCCAGAATACTACCCTGCGGGAACGAGGGAAGGGGATGTCCGGTGAACCGGACCAGGCGGTGCGGGAGGAAGCCTCGCTTGAACGGCTCAGGAGCTACAAGGGTATTCTGGATGAGATCGTCAGCTTGCTGGAGCGGTTCCGCTTCCATCCGATTGATAATAAGGGGATGGATCTGTCAGCGACGATAGTGGAGATGCTGGAGACACTGAATGGAAACGGCGTGGTCGGGGATGCCGGTATTGTGCTGGAGCGTCTGCTCGAACGGGAGCGGATGACCAGCCAAGTGATACCCGATACCGCATTGGCGTTGTTCCATACCAGAAGCAGCCATATTCACCTGTCATCGTTGACCCTGTACCGGCTTGATCAGCCCGTAATTCTGGAGGGGGATACAGAGGTCAGAGTCATTCTGCTCATGCTGGCTCCGCGCAGACTCTCCAAGGAGAGCCTGGAGGTGCTCAGCGAGATCAGCGCACTGCTTCTGAATTCCGAGCTGGTTCAATTGCTGGAAGAACGTTCAGAGTCAGAGATCCGGGGGTATTTGTCCTCGGAGCTGCTTCATTTTTTTCAAAATAAAAGTTGAAAGCGGGAGAAACCATATGAGTATACTGTCAGAAAATAAAGTGATTATGCACGGTGCGGCAAACGATAAATACGAAGCCATCAAGATGGCGGGCAAGCTGCTGGTCGATGCAGGGCATGTAACGGAGGAATATGTTCCCAAGATGCTGGAGCGCGAGAAAGTGGTGTCCACTTATATGGGCGGCGGATTGGCTATTCCGCATGGTACCAAAGAAGCGCGGCCTTTTATTAAGTCAACAGGGTTGTCTATTATCCGCTTCCCGGACGGGGTGGATTTCGGCGGCGATGAGCCGGCGTTTGTAGTCATCGGCATTGCAGCTGCAGGTGACGGGCATATGGAGGTTCTGACGAACGTGGCGATGATTTTCACCGAGGATGATGCCATTGACCGCGTCATGAACGCCCCTACGGCTGCTGATGTTATTGCAATCTTCGAAGGGGGACTGGAGTAATGAAGGCGGTCCATTTCGGCGCGGGCAATATCGGCAGGGGCTTCATCGGGCTACTGCTGTCGCAGGCGGGCTATGAAGTTACTTTTGTGGATGTGAATGAGGCCTTTGTTACCCAGCTCAAGGAACGCGGCGAGTATCCGGTCACGCTGGCCAGCGACGGTCAGGAAACGGTCATCGTGAAGAATGTAACGGCTCTTAGCAGTGTCACGCATGCGGATGAAGTGGCGGCGACTATTGCTGAAGCGGATCTGGTTACTACGGCGGTCGGCGTGTCGATTCTGAAGCATATCGCGGGTGTACTGGCTGATGGCATCAGCAGAAGAGTAGCTGTCTCCTCCGCGCCGCTGCATGTGATCGCCTGCGAGAATGCGATTGGCGGCAGTGCACAGCTCAAGGAGCTGGTGTACGCGAAGCTCGATGAAGCTGCCCGTGCGAAGGCTGAATCTTCGGTTGCTTTTCCTAACGCGGCAGTGGACCGGATCGTTCCGCTCCAGCAGCATGAGGATATTCTGAAGGTGGTCGTTGAGCCGTTCTATGAATGGGTGGTGGACGCCTCGCAGATGATCCCGGGCTATACGCCGGTTGAAGGTGTGCATTATGTAGAGAATCTGGAGCCGTATATTGAACGCAAGCTCTTCACTGTGAACACGGGGCACTGCTCTGCGGCGTACCTGGGCTATCTGCAGGGCTACGAGACCATACAGCAGGCTATGGCGGATGAGGCGTTAACGGCGAAGGTTCGTGAGGTACTTGAGGAGACCGGCGCAGTGCTGGTCCAGAAGCATGGCTTCGATGAAGCGGAGCACAGTAAGTATATCGATAAAATCCTGGAGCGCTTCCGCAATCCGGCGCTGACCGATGAGGTGTCCCGTGTAGGCCGTTCGCCGCTGCGCAAGCTGTCGCCAAATGACCGTCTGGTATCCCCTGCAACGCAGGCGTATGACAGAGGGCTGAGCTACACCGCGTTGACACGTTCCATGGCCGGTGCGCTGCTGTTCAAGGAGGGGGATGACCCGGAAGCGGTGGAGCTGCAAGCCGCAATCGCGGAGCTTGGAGCAGAAGCAGCGCTGACGAAGTACACGGGTCTTGCTGCGGATCACCCTATTCATCAGTCGGCGATGGAGCAATACGCGAAGCTGAGCTAAGAACATATGAGCTAACAACATAAAAATACAGCCGCAGGGAAAGCCTATAAGCTTATCCCTGCGGCTGTTTGCGTTAGTCTGTGACTCTTAAAAGAGTGGCAATACCGTTTTTCGCTTGAAAGAAAAGACTTTATATATTTTGGGGTCCCCGCAAAGTACCTGAATAGGCTTCGGAGCTAAAGCCCCAATTTATCGGGAGATTCTCTAGCTGTTCTCCAGAATCGTCTGCAGTGTCGTGCGGTCCAGTCCTTGTACCAGCTTAATCAGCAGCTCTTTGGCTGCCGCATAATCATCACTGTGGATGATCGAGGTTGCCGTGTGGATGTAACGGGAGCAGATCCCGATCACCGCTGAAGGAATACCGATTCCGCTGAGATGCACCTGACCCGCATCCGTTCCTCCCTGGGAGACGAAATACTGGTATTTGATCTTATGGGTATCAGCTGTATCCTGCACATATTCAATCAGTCCCCGGTGGGTAATCATCGTCGGGTCAAAAATACGCAGCAGCGCGCCCTGGCCCAGATGGCCGAAGGCCTGGCGGTCGCCGGTCATATCGGCAGCGGCGCTGGCATCCAGCCCGAAGAAAATATCCGGTGCCAGCAGATTTGCAGCTGTCCGGGCACCGCGCAGCCCGACCTCTTCCTGAACGGTAGCCCCGCAGTAGAGCGTATTCGGCAAGGCTTGCCCGTGCAGTTCCTTCATTAATTCAATAGCCAGTCCAACGCCATAGCGGTTGTCCCAGGCTTTGGCCATAATCTTCTTCGGATTGGCGAGTGGTGTGAACGGGCAGACCGGCACGACCTGCTGTCCTGGAGCTACACCGAAGCTCTGCGCCTCTTCCCGGCTGTCTGCGCCGATATCGATGTACATCTTGCTGATCTCCCCGGCTTTGCCGCGTTCATCCGCGCTCAGCAGATGGATAGGTGTACTGCCGACCACGCCGTTCAGCGTACCCTTCGGCGTAATAATCTGCAGGCGCTGTGAGGCCACGGCCGAAGCCAGCCATCCGCCCAGCGGTGTGAAGCGGATCATCCCGTTGTCTGTAATGCCGGTAACCATGAAGCCTACCTCATCGAAATGGCCGGCCACCATAATCTTGGGACCGTTAGCTTCACCGCGCATCACACCGAACAGGCTGCCCAGCCGGTCCTGTACGAATTCGTCCGTATAAGGCGTCATAGCCTCCTTGACATAAGCGCGCAGCTCGCGCTCGAAGCCGGAGGCTGAGGGGAATTCTGTTAATGTTTTGAACAATTCAAGTGTGTCTGTATTCATACATATATCGCTCCTTTATGTTATGACATCTAGTATGAACATTCTTACTCCGCTTGTCCATGCCGGGAGGGCAAATGAACACAGAGACTCCCTGTGCGAATACTATACCGTAAGGGCTCTGCAGGCAGGAGCCGGAGAAAGGAAGCGAGGAGAATGTGGCTCTCGGGGAGCGTAGCCCAGGCAGGCAGCCGGAGCGGATTCCGGAAAGTGCCGGCCCGCAGGCAGGGCTTGCCCAGGCGGTACCGCCGCCGGTACGGGCGGGAGAATGAGGCAGTGCTGATCCTGGTGCTGTTTCTGCTGCTGATTGTTGTGCTGTTTTATTTTTCCTGAGCAGGAGGGACATAACGGGGCCGCCTGAAGTGAACAATAAGGAAAACTTAATTCCGCACAGCACGAAGGGACGGGACTACAGCACAGCTTACCCGCTGCCCGTTCCCTTTCGTATCCAACAGTTCAGGGGGTGTCTGCATTGCCGGCAAAAACAAAAAAGTCAGGCGTCAAGCTGAACCTTGACGGTCTGACCCCGAAGTCTTATCAGGAATTGGCCAAGCCTTATGTACCCTCCCGTCCGATATTCAAGAATTGTATACGTGCCTTCCTGTCGGGAGGCTTGATCTGTGTGCTGGGACAAGGCATCCAGGAAGCGTTCATGGCGATATTCGATATGACCTCCCGGGAGGCGGCAAGCCCGACAGTTGCCATTCTGATTCTGCTCTCCGTCATACTGACCAGCTTCGGGGTGTATGATAAGCTCGCCCAGTGGTGCGGTGCCGGCACAGCGGTTCCGGTCACAGGATTCGCCAACAGTATGTGCTCCGCCGCACTGGAGCACCGGGCTGAAGGGCTGGTGCTGGGTGTGGGGGGGAACATGTTCAAGCTGGCCGGGTCGGTTATTGTGTTCGGTGTCGTTGCCGCTTTTATCGTGGGTGTAGTGTATGCCGTTATGGGCTGGGGAGGTGCACATTAAACGATGAAGCAGCTCGGCAGTCAGACCTGGGAATTTACGAACCGTCCGGTGATCCTTGGGACCTCCGCTGTGGTGGGACCTGAAGAAGGGGAAGGGCCGCTGGCCTCAAGCTTCGACTTCATCTATGATTCGCTGGAGATGGGCGAGAAGACATGGGAGAAGGCAGAACGCGCTCTGTTCGAAAAAGCCGCCAAGCTCGCCCTGATGAATGCGAATCTGGAGCAGGATAAGCTGGAATTCTTCGTCGGCGGGGATCTGATGAATCAGATCATCAGCAGCTCCTTCGCCGCGCGGAAGCTCGGCGTGCCTTACTTGGGAGTGTTCGGTGCCTGTTCCACCTCGATGGAGAGCCTCGCCATCGCCTCCATGATTGTGGATTCCGGCGGCGGCAAGTATGCGCTGGCCGGTACATCCAGCCATAACTGTACAGTTGAGAAGCAGTTCCGCTACCCGACAGAGTATGGCTCGCAGAAGCCGCCCACCGCCCAATATACCGTTACAGGCTCCGGCTGCGCAGTGGTAGGAGTGAACGATGGGGCGGTTCAAGGGCCGCAAGTGGTGTACGCAACTCTTGGGCGCATCATGGATCTGGGGCTGAAAGATCCATTCAATATGGGAACTGCTATGGCCCCGGCAGCCGCCGATACCATCACGGCACATTTCCGCGATACGGGGCTGTCGCCCGGTCACTATGATCTGATTGTTACGGGCGATCTGGCTTCCGTCGGCTTGCCGATTGCCAAGGATCTGCTGGCCAAGGAAGGCATCCCGATGGAGGAGACGGTCTTCAATGACTGCGGACTCATGATGTACGACCTGGACAAGCAGAAGTATGTCATTGCCGGGGGAAGCGGCGCGGGCTGCTCCGCCACGGTAACCTACGGGCATATTATCGGCCGGATGAAGAAGGGGGAGTTGAAACGGGTATTGATCGTGGCGACTGGAGCGCTGCTCTCGCCGCTGTCTTATCAGCAAGGGGAGAGTATTCCGTGCGTAGCCCATGCGGTAGCCCTGGAGATCGGAGGTGAGGGAGCATGATTTATTTATGGGCTTTTCTGGTCGGGGGTGCGATATGCGTGATCGGCCAGCTGATGTTCGATGTGCTGAAGCTGACTCCGGCCCATACCATGAGTACGCTGGTGGTGCTTGGTGCGGCTGCCGATGCTTTTGGCATCTACGATCCGCTCGTGAAATTCGCCGGAGCCGGGGCCAGCGTGCCCATTACCAGCTTCGGGAATTCTCTGGTCCACGGCGCGCTGACTGAGCTGGAACGCGATGGCTGGGTCGGTGTCGTCACCGGGATCTTCGATGTGACCAGCGCCGGGATTTCCTCGGCGATTGTCTTCTCTTTCCTGGCGGCGCTGGTGGTCCGGCCGAAGGGGTAACTGACGGTAGATGGAGCGTATACAGATATGTTAATTCCGGGATCGCCCATGGCGGTCCCTTTTTATATGAAGGGGGTGTACGACGCCGGATGCGGGTTTCTTTTAGACAAATCTAGCATGCCGCTCTATAAATTCACTTGGCCTAACATGTACTTTCGGTACTCCTATCATGTAAAATGTATATATTACTGCTTATTCTGATATAGGAGGGTTTAACATACATGCCCGTACGTCAAGAATCCACGCAAATTATGAACGCTGTCCGCACTAATCTGGAATCCTGTATTCTCGGTAAAAGCTTTGAAATAGAACTGCTGCTGACTGCACTGTTAGCGGGCGGACATGTCCTGATTGAGGATGTTCCGGGGACTGGCAAAACCCAGCTGATCCGCGCGCTCTCCCGGTCGATGTCCGGCGAATACCGGCGCATCCAGTGTAACCCGGATATTCTTCCGAGTGATATTACCGGCGTATCCGTCTATCATCCGCGTGATGAGATGTTCCACTTCCGTCCGGGTCCGGTGATGACCAATATCCTGCTGGCCGATGAGATCAACCGGGCGACCACCAAGACCCAGTCCGCACTGCTTGAGGTAATGGAAGAACGCAATGTTACGGTCGATGGAGAGACCTATCCCCTTCCGCATCCGTTCATGCTCTGTGCGACCCAGAATCCGATAGATTTCGAGGGAACCTATACCCTTCCCGAAGCTCAGCTGGACCGCTTCATGCTGCGCATCAGCCTGGGCTACCCCGATGCCGATACCGAGAAGAACCTGCTGCTAACCCATCAGCAGGGCCAGCCGGTGGACAGGCTGGCTCCCGTAACCAGCATGGAGACGATTGCTGCCATTCAGGAGGAGATCCGTGATGTGTTCATCAGCGAGCCGGTGCTGAACTACCTGCTGGATGTGGTCCGCCAGACGCGGGTACATCCGCTGGTGATGCTGGGCGCAAGCCCCCGGGCATCCTT
This sequence comes from Paenibacillus sp. FSL R7-277, assembly GCF_000517965.1. Lineage (NCBI taxonomy): Bacteria > Bacillati > Bacillota > Bacilli > Caryophanales > Paenibacillaceae > Paenibacillus > Paenibacillus sp. FSL R7-277. Next base: position 68,632 of record NZ_ASPX01000036.1, on the reverse strand, counting down.
ATCGTTCATGATGGCCTGCAAGGCCTACGCTTTTCTCCAGGAACGGGATTATGTGCTGCCTGACGATGTGAAGACCCTGACCCCGTATACACTGGGACACCGGATCCTGCTGCGGCCGGAATCACGCCTGGACAACGTCAGCATGGACTCCCTGCTGCAGAAGCTGCTTCAGAGCATTAATGTGCCTGTAACCATGAGGCAATAAGATGAGGGCCTTACTTACGCGGGCTGCCGCTGCGGTTCAGCTGAGGAAGTTCACGGGCGTTCTGGCAATTTGGGTCATTACACTCTTCTACGTGCTGTTTCAGGGCGGCAAAACCTCGTTCATGCTGTTCATCATGGTCTCTGTTCTTTTTCTGTATCTGTTCATTGGCGGTCTTGAAGGGGTCCGGCGGGCCAGAGGTGCACGCAGCTTCTATTCCGAACAGGATAAGCCGGATCTGCTCTATGCCGGGGGTTTTCTCAAGGTGAAGCTGGAAGTGACCATTCCGGGATTTCTGCCTTTGCCCTACGTGGTTGTAAGAGAAATTCTGAAGCGCCATAACGGAGAGTCCTGGGTGTTCGAGGAGAGCCTGATTCCGAACATGGGCGGACGGGGCGAGCTGCTGTTCCAGACGCCGCTGCTGGAGCGGGGCCGTTATTCTTTTGAGAATACGGATATTCTCAGCGAGGATATCTTCGGTCTGATGGAGCATAAGGGGACCTTCAAGGCAGAAGGCCAATTCCGGGTGATGCCACGGGCCGTCGTAGTGCCGCGCTGGCAGCTGTATGAGCGAAAGGCGCGCCTGTCGGGGCCGCAGGTATCACTGCTTCAGTCCAGGCGCGAGACCACGCAGATCAACGGTGTCCGTGATTATGTCTACGGGGACCGGCTGACGCGCATTCACTGGAATGCAACGGCGAAGACCGGCGAGTGGAAGTCGAAGGAATTCGAGCATGAATCCGTTCCCAGAACCATTCTGGTGCTGGACGGAACCTCCAGCGGCTATTATAACTCTGCACAATTCGAGCTGGCAGTCTCGGTCACGGCTTCTCTCCTCGGCTTCGGCATCCGGGAGCGGATCGGCATCGGCCTGTGCTGTCTGGATAAGCATAATAAGGTGTTCAGTCCGGCGGAAGGCAATGCCGAGCGGCAAAAGATGATTCAGTATCTGATTGACATCAACGCAGAAGGCAAGGGGCCGCTGATTGACAGGCTGGAGAGTGTCCAGCGGCTGTTCCCCAAGGGGTCGTATTTCGTACTGATCAGTCCGCAGAGCGGCAGAGTGGTACTGGATACGCTGCGCTGGGCGGAGAACCGGGGGATGACCCCTTCCCATATTCATGTTCTGCATCCTTCCGGGAAATACCGGGCCGGAGAGTGGCAGAATATTCTGCACTCGCATGGCGTTACCGGACATAGCATCAGCACACTTCAGGAGCTTCCTGCGGTACTTGGAGGTGATTCTGTCCGATGAAGCACTGGTTCCAGGCGATACGTTCCTCATGGCATCACGGGCTGACGCTGCTATGGCTGAGCATTATCGCCATGCAGTGGGTGTCCTATACGGTGCCCTTCTGGCTGCAGGAGACCACCGTTTCTGTGGCGCTAACCCTGCTGGCTGTTACAGCTATTGAAATCATTTTTCCGTTCAAAAGAGTGTACCGCATGCTGCTGGAAGGCGCGGCAGTGGTATTAATTGTATACAACGTGATTATCAGCTACGGGATTTACATTCCCGATCCTCTGCTGCCGGCATTTCTTGACCGGCTGCCCGGGATAGCGGTATCGATGATTCCGTACATGTGGTTTGTGCTGGGGGCTTGGGCGCTGCTGCTTATGTCCGCTTGGTGGGTGAACGGCAAGGCGCGGATTCTGATGTTCATCGCGGCGAATATCACGGCCTTCGCCGCGCTGGATTCATTCACGACAGCGGTAATGTGGCAGGAGGTAGCCTGGACGGTCTTTGCCGGGATGGGCTGGCTGGTCACCCGGCATCTGAGGAATTTCCAGCTGCATTATCCGCGCGGCTGGACCTATATGCTGAGGTATCCGATGAAGGTTGCCTTGAATATAGCGATAGTTTTCTCACTGGTCATCCTTGCCGGGGTGAATATGCCGGGCGTGCGTCCCACCTTGACCGACCCTTATACCGCCTGGCAAAAGTGGAATGGGAACTCCGTCTCTTCCAGACCCTCCTCCGGGAGCGGGGACGCTGCAAGCGGCGGGTCAGCGGCGAACGGGACGACCTCGGGCTACAGCCTGAACGATGACAATCTGGGCGGGGGCTTCAACTTCGATTATTCGCCGGTCATGCAAGTGACCTCCGATCTGCGCACCTATATGCGCGGCGAGATCCGCAGCGTGTATTCGGGCAAAGGCTGGACAGACGATGATACCTCCGGCCGGGGAACGCATAACGAGGTGCAGGTGGGCGAGCCGCTGGAACGTGCTGCCGCCTCCAAGACAGAGACGCGTACGCTCAAGCAGACTGTCAAGCTGCTCGGAGGGAACAGTTATCCGGTTCTGTTCGGCGGCTATTCGATCTCGGGGGTAGACTCGGTGGACGGGCAGGAACAGAGCACCGGCTTGTCCTGGCGGAGTGAAGACAGTGAGCTGCTGTGGAATCCCGGAGGCAAAACAAGAGCTTATCCGCAGACCTATGTGGTAACCTCGGAGGTGCCGGTGGTTCCCCTTCAGGAGTTAAGCAAGCAGACCTTCGAGCAGCTCTATGGGAACAAGAATATCGACCCGCAGTATCTTCAGCTCCCGGATAACTATCCCGAGCGGGTGAGCGCGCTGGCCAAGGAGATTACGGACAGAGCACAGACGCCTTACGAGAAGACGATCCTGCTGCAGCAATACCTGCAAGCAACCTTTCCCTACACGAATCAGCCGGATACCTCACGGGCCAGAAGCAAGGACATGGTCGAGAGCTTCCTGTTTGAGATCAGGGAAGGATACTGCGACTACTATTCCACGGCGCTTGTCACCATGGCGAGGTCACTGGATATACCGGCCCGCTGGGTGAAGGGATATGCTCCCGGGGAGCAGGCCGAGATTCCGGATAGCGTAATGCTTCAGCAGGGTGCTGCCGGTTATGTAAATAACAATTACACGATTACCAATGCAGACGCCCACTCCTGGGCCGAGATCTATTTCGGCGATTACGGATGGGTTCCTGTTGAGGCAACGCCAGGATTCGATGTTCCGGTGCTGACGCAGAGTGAGCAGGATAATCCGGACCAACCTGAGGTAGAGGTAGAGGAGCCTGAAGAGCTTGAACCGGCGGCAGCGGGCCAGACGGACAAGTCTTCCGGATTCCATCCCGGCACCTGGGCCGTGGCTGGAGCAGCGGCTGTACTCCTGCTCTGGACCCTATTCCTGATCTGGCAGCGCCGGCTGAGCCTGCGCTTCCTGATTACCCGTATCCGCCTCGGCGGCCAGCCCACTCCGGCGCAAAAAGTTGCCGCAGAAACGGAGCGCTGGGTAAGGTATATGCGCAGGAAGGGTATGCTGAAGAAAGAGCATGAAACCCTGCGCGAATCCGTGGCACGGTGGAGCGTGGAACGCCCGCAAGCTGCAGGCAGTCTTGCTGCACTGCTGAAGATGTTCGAGCGGGCGAATTACAGCCCTGAGGTTATTGAAGACAAAGACTGGCACAGCGTGTATACTGAAGCTTTGCGGCTGCGAAAAATCATGAAGTCCGGCAAGTAATGCCCACTGGTGGTGAAATGCTGCCGGACCCTGGGATTTTTGCAGTCCTATAGAGCCGGGTTACAAGTTTCCTGTATGAAAATGAGGTGAATGTATTGTTTGAAAGATTAGTCCCCAAGCTCCGGGTCAACACGGTGTTTGATATCGCTCTGGAGGAGCTGTACCGCCAAGGCTACCGGGGAATTATTACGGATCTGGATAATACGCTGGTCGGCGCCAAGGCGCCGCTGGCTACTCCTGAGCTGCTGCTCTGGTTCGCCAAGGTGAAGGAGCTGGGCTTCAAGCTTGTGATCGTATCCAACAACAATATGGACCGGGTGTCGCGTTTTGCCACCCCGCTGAATATTGAATTTGTACATCAGGCCAAGAAGCCCAGCAATTCCCCGTTCCTGCGGGCGATGAAGCTGATGGAGCTGGGACCGGAGCAGACAATTGTGGTTGGCGACCAGATGCTTACGGATGTATATGGCGGCAACCGGCTGGGTCTGTTCACGGTACTCGTGCTGCCGATCTCCGTCAAGGATGAAGGAATAGGAACAAGAATTAACCGCAGAGTGGAGCAGATAGCCTTGACCCGTCTGCGTAAGCAAGGATTGTGGCAAGAGGAGGATAAATCTTAATGAATGCAATGAACGATGGAACAGCGCGGCCTGAGAAATGCAGCGGCTGCGGCATTAAGCTACAGAGCGTAGACAAGGAGCTCCCCGGCTATATTCCGGAGGTCGCCTTCGAACGGGAGCCGGTAATTTGCCAGCGCTGCTTCCGGATCAAGAATTACAATGAAGCCTCTTCCGTATCGGTGAACCAGGATGAATTCCTGAAGCTGTTAAGCGGAGTAGGCGAGAAGAATGCACTGGTAATCCATATTGTGGATCTGTTCGATTTCGAGGGCAGTCTGATTTCCGGGCTGCAGCGGTTTGTCGGCAATAATCAGGTCATTCTGGCAGTGAACAAGATTGATCTGCTGCCGAAGGTGACCAACTGGAACCGATTGCGCAACTGGATGCAGCAGCGCTGCAAGGAAGAGGGACTGCGCACGGCGGAGATTGTCCTGGTCAGCGCGAAGCGTAATCAGGGCTTCGACCGTCTGCTGGAGGCCGTTACCGAGCTGCGCGGCCAGCGTGATGTATACGTTGTCGGGGCTACCAATGTAGGCAAGTCCACCTTGATTAACCGGCTGATCTCCGATTACAGTGACCTGGAAGAGGAGCTGACGACCTCCCGTTATCCGGGCACTACCCTCGATATGGTCAAAATCCCGCTGGATGACGGCCATTCCATCATTGATACGCCGGGAATCGTGTACCCGTGGCGGTACAGCGAGCTGGTCGAGCGCAAGGATCTGGGCGCAGTGATGCCCGAGAATCCGCTCAAGCCTGCGGTCTATCAGCTGAATGAAGGCCAGTCGCTGTTCTTCGGCGGACTGGGACGCTTCGACTTCATTCAGGGGGAACGCCAGTCCTTCACCTGCTTCATCAGCGGCACACTGAAGATTCACCGCACGAAGCTGGAGCGTGCAGATTCTCTGTATCAAGACCACCGGGGCGAGCTGCTGTCTCCGCCGGGAACGGCCGACATGGATAAGCTGCCGCAGTGGCAGCGCCATGAATTCCGTATCGCCAGGAATAGTGAGACCGACCTGTTCATCTCCGGTCTGGGCTGGATCAAAGTGAACGGTACAGCCGGAGCGGTAGTAGCTGTCCATGTGCCGCGCGGCGTCAAGGTGCTTACCCGTCCTTCGCTGATCTAATTGTACAGGAGGAAGGCGACATGACTGAGACAAACAGGAACACGCAGAGTCACGGGGAGCTGCTGCTGGGCGTGATGGGTGACCCGATTGCCCAGTCCAAATCCCCGCTGATGCACGGGGCGGCGCTCCAGGCGCTCGGTCTCTCCGGGGCTTATGTGCCGCTGCACATTACGCCTGACAAGCTGGGCGATGCGGTGCAGGCGATACGGACGCTTGGCTTCCGGGGCGTGAATGTAACGATCCCCCATAAGGTTGCCGTGATGGAGTATCTGGACCGGCTGGATTCAAGTGCGGTGGATGTCGGCGCAGTCAATACCATCGTCAACGACAATGGCATACTGACCGGCTTCAATACGGATGGCATCGGTTATGTCCGCTCACTGAAGACAGAGGCTGCGCCGGATCTTACCGGCGCCCGCATCCTCGTGATTGGAGCCGGCGGTGCGGCCAGAGGGATTGTCTCGGCGCTGCTGAAGGAGCAGCCGGCAATGATCCTGATTGTGAACCGAAATGAGGAACGGGCCCGTCAGCTGGCAGACAGCTTCAGCAGCCGGGGCAGCTTAACCGGAGCAGGGATGGATGCCGTTCCCGGCGTGCTGGGCAGCATGGATATTGTAATTAATACGACATCCGTAGGCATGTATCCGCATATGGAGGACATGCCGATCGATCCGGCCGGGCTGCATGAAGGGATGATCGTCAGCGATCTGATCTATAATCCGCTGCATACCCGGCTGCTTACAGAGAGCATGAAGCGCGGCTGCACCGTTCACGGCGGGCTGGGCATGTTCGTCTACCAGGGAGCTTACGCCCTGGAATATTGGACGGGGCTTACGGCTCCCGCAGCGATTATGCGGCAGACTATTGCGGATTGTCTCGGCCAGGTGCCGGGCAAATGATTTTCACTGAACAGGGTAATAATATATGTTAATTAAGGAGTTTTCACATTTATGTTAACAGGCAAACAAAAACGTTATTTGCGCTCTTTGGCTCATCATCTGGATGCTGTATTCCAGGTTGGCAAAGGCGGCGTAAACGATCATCTGATCCGTCACATTGAAGAAGCTATTGAGAAACGCGAGCTGATGAAGATCAGTGTACTGAATAACAACGCTGATGATCCCAAGGAAATTGGTGCCGCGCTTGCCGAGCAGTCCGGTTCGGAGCTTGTTCAGGTTATCGGCAAGACTATCGTTCTGTACAAGGAATCACGCGACAACAAAACGATTGAGCTTCCAAGATAGGAGGTTGACCTCTTGAGAGTAGGCATAATGGGAGGGACCTTCGATCCTCTGCATATCGGCCATATGATGGCCGCTGAGACGGCGCGCGAGAGCTACGGTCTGCAGGAGGTCTGGTTCATGCCTTCGCATATTCCGCCTCATAAGCATGAGGCCGGGGCAACCGGTGAAGAGCGGCTGGCAATGGTGGAGGGAGCGGTGAAGAATCACCCTTCCTTTGGCATTCTTGACTGGGAAATCGTGCGGGGCGGAGTATCCTATACGCTGGAGACGGTGATTAGTCTGCAGGAGGAATATCCGCAGCATGAGTTCTTTTTCATCGTGGGTGCGGATATGGTTCAGTATCTGCCCAAGTGGCAGGGGATCGAAGAGCTGGTGCAGCGGCTGACCTTCATCGGTGTCGGACGTCCGGGCACTCCGCTGGATCTGGGACTGCTGCCGGAGTTCATTGCCGGTAAAGTGCTGCTGGCGGATATGCCGCTGGTCGATCTCTCCTCCACCATGCTCAGAGCCCGGGCCGCCGAAGGAAAGTCGATCCGCTATATGGTTCCGGATGCTGTATATGAATATGTTCAAAGGAGTGGATTGTATGGAGTACAGCCGTGAAGCGCTGATTGAGGCGGTATCCGGCCAGATGCCGGACAAACGCTGGAAGCATACACTCGGTGTGATGGAGTCTGCTGTGAAGCTGGCGCAGCGGTATGGCGCTGACCCGCAGCGGGCCGAGACCGCTGCCATCCTGCATGATGTGGCCAAATATTGGCCGGTGGAACGGATGCGGGAGATCATTGAACAGAATGGATTATCCGCTGAGCTTTTGAAATATGACAAGCAGCTATGGCATGCTGAGGTTGGTGCTTATACCGCCGAGCATGATTATGGCATTACGGATTCGGAGGTACTGGATGCGATCCGTTACCATACCTCGGGCCGGGAGAACATGAGTCTGCTGGAGCGGATCGTCTGTCTGGCTGATTATATTGAGCCTGGACGGGACTTCCCCGGTGTGGAGGAGATCCGCAGGCTATCGAAGGTCAGCCTGGAGGAAGGGCTGATTGCTGGACTGGATTCCACTATACGCGTGCTGCTGGAGAAGCGCCGGGTCGTATTTCCGCTTACGGTGCTGGCGCGCAACGATTTAGTTAGAACATTGGAGGATAAACTATGAGTGTACAATCAAACAAGCTGTTTGAGCTGGCGTTACACGCCGTTCAGGATAAAAAAGCAATGAATGTGGTGGCTCTCGATCTGCGCAGTGTGTCGCCGATCAGCGATTATTTCATCATCTGCCACGGTAATTCCGATACCCAGGTTCAGGCAATTGCCACTGAGGTGCGCAAGGTTGTTCATGAAGCTGGCGGAATGATCAAAGGCATTGAGGGGATGGATGCAGCACGCTGGGTACTGATGGACCTTGGCGATGTGATCGTCCATGTCTTCCACCGCGATGAACGTGAATATTACAATATTGAGCGTCTGTGGTCGGATGCCAAGGTCGTGGAGACGGTATGAGTCTGATTGCAGGAACTAAGGTTACGCTTGAAGTGATGCGGGAGGTATCCCCTTACGGGTACTTCCTGAGCGCAGGCGACCAGGATATCATGCTTCATTACACCGAGCTTGTGGGCAGCAAGCCGAAGATCGGCGACAAGGTGGAGGTATTCCTCTTCTTCGATACCGAGGACCGTCCTGCGGCGACGATGAAGAAGCCGTATCTGACGCTTGGCGAGATGGCGCTGCTGGAAGTGGCGGATATCCATCCGCGGCTGGGCTGCTTCCTGGAGATGGGGCTTGGACGGCAGCTGCTGCTGCCGCTCAGCGAGCTTCCCGAGCTGGTGGAGCTGCGTCCGCAGATTGGCGACAAGGTCTTCGCAATTATGGAGCATGACAAGCAGGGACGTCTCCGTGCCAAGCTGGCCGGAGAGCAGGAGCTTGCGCCGCTGGCCTTGCCTGCACCGGAATCGTGGCAGGGGCAGACGGTCACAGCTCGGGTATACAAGCCGCTGCAGATGGGCACCTTCGTGCTTGTAGATGCTGGTGTGCTCGGCTTCGGCATCATCGGTATGGTCCACTCCTCTGAACGCGTTCGCTTGCTGCGTCTGGGTGAAGTGATTGAAGCGCGCGTGGCCCATATCCGTGAGGATGGCCGCGTCAACCTCAGCATGGGCCACCGCAAGGAAGTGGGCCGTGATGTGGATTCGGCGGCTCTGTTAGATTTTCTGGCTTCCCGTCCGGGCGGCGGAATGCCATATTCGGATGCTACGCCTCCCGATATTATCAAGCAGCGCTTCGGCATCAGCAAATCAGCGTTCAAGCGCGCGCTGGGCAAGCTGATGAAGGAAGGGCTGGTTGTCCAGAAGGAGAACTGGACCTATCTGGCTTCCCGCGAAGAGGAACAGGCCGGACCGGACAGCGATTCTGACAACCAATAGTATAGAGAAAGCGGTGTACGCAGTGTCTTCCTATGGCAAATTTGCTTATGTATACGATGCGCTTATGGCGGATATGCCGTATCCGGATTGGCTGGCCTTTGCCGAGACGGCATGGGGCAAATACGGCAAGCCGCGCACGGTAGCCGAACTCGGCTGTGGTACCGGCAGCCTGACGATTCCGCTGGCGGGGGCAGGGTATCACATGACGGGGATTGATCTTTCTTCGGACATGCTGTCCGTTGCCCAGCGTAAGCTGGAGCAGCAGCCGCAGGGACGGCGCTTTTTGCGGGAGGGCAGTGTGCAGTGGGTTCAGCAGAACATGAAGGAATGGGAGCTGCCGGAGCCGGTGGATTCCGTGATTTCCTTCTGCGACTGCCTGAATTATGTGCTGGAGGAGCAGGACATCCGGAAGGTATTCTCCTGCACGTATGGCGGGCTTAAGCCAGGCGGGACCTTCCTGTTCGATGTGCATCATCCGAACACGCTGATCCGCTATGAGGAAGAGCAGCCCTTCGTGCTGGATGAGCCGGATGTATCCTACATCTGGACCTGTGAGCTGGATGTGCCGCGCCGGGAGATTGAGCATCACCTGTCCATCTTCGCCCGCGAGGAGGGCCGCTCAGACACGTACCGGCGCTTCGAAGAGACTCATACCCAGCGTGCCTATGACCCGGAGTGGATGAAGCAGGAGCTGCTTGCCGCCGGATTCAGCGAGGTGTCGGTGTATGCGGACTTTGAGTGGGTGGCGGCGGATGATTCGGCGCAGCGGCTGTTCTATGTGGCTGTGAAATGAAGCTGCTAAAGAAAACTTGAAGCGTAATCGTCACTGCGGAGAACATTTGGACTTTTAGCCGCTGGTCAACAGAGTTCTTTATTGTATAGAGCACAGATGAGAACTTGAAGCGTAATCGTCACTGCGGTGAACATTTGGACTTACGGCCGCTGTTGTCTGCAGATTTCATGATTTAATACTGCTGTTCGCGGTAGAAATCCGCAGACAAAGGCGGACGCTACCGCTCCTACAGTTCCAAATTTCCCCTCCGTTCCTTTTTGCTTTTCGTTTAATTATCAAGTGCTTCTTATACAACCGCTTATAGCAGTTGAAATCTGTTGAAGACAGCAGAAGTTCCAAATTTCCCTCTTCGTTCCTTTAGCTTTGGTTAAATTCTTTAGAGCTTCTTATGTGGTTTAGGTAGTATGGAGGTCCTTACCCGAATTGGGTAAGGGCCTTTTCGATCTTCAAACACTATAAATGCTGAGCCTGAAATATATGCGAAAAACAGGCATGACAAGACAGAGGCCTTGTCACCCCCAGGAATGAAAATAAGTCGGGTGCATCAGTCGCATCCCGACTTTTATTTTCGTATTAAACCGAAAACAATGGGCAGGCGCGAGGTGTGTAGCCGTTCCTGCTTGCAAGACATAGCAAACCGGACCCTATCCGAAGGATAGGGTCCGGTCATCTTTCAAGCAGGCTTACCGGTGTTCGAACAAATCGATGGTGCCGAGTACAATATGCGCCAGACCAAATCCAAGAATGCCGGTTGCCGCGATCTTATATCTGCTCCCCAGAAAAGCTGCACTCGAAGCAGTAACTACGGTTCCCAGTACGGCGGGTATCATCCCTTCACGCATTCGAAACACTCCCTCACGGTAGTTTGAAAGACATTAGTTAGTGTGGGTTAAGGCCTGGACAATTATACTTCGAGTTTATGCCAGCGGCGGCAGGGAAGCGGCTGTCTGTTATAAACGGTCAATCTGCCACTCCCGCTGTGGTCACCCGGCCGGAAGGGTCTTCGACCTCATGCACATTGTAGAGCACGCGCGCCAGCAGATCCTGGCTGTAATTGCCGAAATGCTTACCGTAGATCGTCAAGCCGCGCTTGTTCACCGGTTTGTCGGTGACGGCAATGCGGAAGGTCAGCTCGCTTTTGTAATCCAGCTTGATGTCGTCAAGGGTAATGTCTGAGATGCGGCAGCCGTCAATGAAGCTGCCCTCCTGATTGATGCGGATCAGCTTCAGCATGCCGTACTGGTTGAGATGGGGAGGCCACCAGTCCGGGTTGAAGGTGCCGCGCGCATCGCCGAAGTCACCGGGGCTGGTCCAGAAGCCGATCTCGATGCCGTTCACATAGAAATACAGATCCGAGGGATAATTATCGCTGAACCCAGGAGCCTCGGAGCCAATCTCCATGGAGAACTGGATTTCCCGGAAGGTCTGGTTGGCTTTGAGATAGTTAGGGATGCGGTATTCCAGGAAGCCTTCGGCCATCCAGATGATCTCGGAATCGATCCGCTGGGGATCGGCGAAGTAACGCGGCTCGTCGAAGTCCCCGATAATGCTGTCCTTGGTGGCCAGTCCGCAGGTCGGAACAGCCTGATAATTACTGTAATGGCCCACCTGAATCTCGACCTCGTACAGATTATCGACATCCTTGCTGCGCAGATCCACCATCAGCTTATCTTTATTCAGGTAGCAGACCTTCTGAATTCCGTGCTTGCCTACGGCCGTATTAATCTCAATTAAGCCGCTCTCCTCCAGCTTCTTGATATGCATGGTAATAGCCCCGTTGCTGAGATTCAGCTTCTTGGCAATTTCGTTGAGATTCAGGGCCTGATTGGTCGCCAGCAGCTCAAGAATCTGGATGCGGATTTCCGAGCTGAGCGCCTTGAAGATATCAATCCCGCTCATCAGATCTTTAATATAAATCATATTTAGAGTACCTTCTTCCACTGAGGTCATGAGAATCGAAACTATTTTATAAAATTATAAACTAACCGACCCTAAAAGGAAAGTATTCTGCCTTTATTTGTAGAAATCGATTAAATTTAAGCTAAAAGTAAAAGTTAAAGGCTGTTTGTTTTATATAATTATGAATACTTAATGCGCGGTTAAGTCAATATTAAATGATTTTTTTCAGTAAAAAGACAATAAACAACGTTTAGTTTGAATGTATTTAAAAAGATTTAAACTTTTATATTTACACTCCACTTTATATATGCTATTTTATACCTGTAAGCGAATACATTCAATTGAATTTCAATTATTTAATTAAAGAGTGAAACATAATGCGTCATGCGGTAGCTTGAACTAACAGAGCCGGTGAGGTTCCCTAGTTCTTCTATATAGATTGTATCAATCGAATTGCTCAGCAAATCCTAGGAGGGGTTACAGTGTTAAAGAAAAAGGGCTGGTTCACACTGCTGTCGTTGGTTCTGATGGTATCGGTTGTACTTACAGGCTGCGGCGGGAAGAACAATGCATCGTCCGGGGGCAATAGCGGAAGCGAAGCTACGGCGAATGCCGGCAGCAAGGATTCCAAGGAAACCAAGAATCTTACCTTTATGTTCCGCGGGGGAACCGATGAGCAGAAGGCCTATGAGGGTGTAGTGAAAAAATATGAAGCCGATCATCCAAACGTTAAGGTTAAGATCGTTGTGACTGCGGCAGATCAATATGCGACTAAGCTGAAGGCCTCTATTACCGGGAACAGCGTTCCGGACGTATTCTATTTTGAATCCGGTGATCTGAAGGCTTATGTGAACAGCGGTGTGCTGCTGGACCTGACCAGCTATGTGGAGAAGAACCCTAACATTGATTTGAATAACATCTGGAAATATGGCGTGGATCTGTACCGTTACGACGGCACCATGGCCGGGCAAGGCAATCTGTACGGGATGCCTAAGGACGTAGGCCCTTTTGCACTCGGCTATAACAAGACCATGTTCGAAGCTGCGGGTATCCCGCTGCCGGACAAAGACAAACCGTACACCTGGGATGAATTCATCAAAGTCGCTCAGCAGCTGACGATTGACAAGGACGGGGACGGCAAGCTGGATCAATTCGGCGCAGGCTTCAACGTACAGTGGGCCTTGCCTTCCTTCGTCTGGAGCAACGGGGCGGACTGGCTGGATGCGACCAAGACCAAGGTTACCATTGATGATCCGAAATTCATCGAAGCCCTGCAATTCTTCACTGACATGCAGCTTAAATACGGCATTACGCCGTCTACAGAACAAGCACAGACTCTGGATACCTACCAGCGCTGGATGAAAGGTGAAATGGCCTTCTTCCCTGTAGGTCCGTGGGATATGAGCACTTACGAGAAGCTTCCCTTCGATTATGACCTGATTCCATATCCTGCCGGCTCCACAGGCAAATCCGCCACATGGACCGGCTCACTCGGCATCGGTGCTTCCGCCAAAACCAAGCATCCCGATGAAGCCGTGGATCTGATCAACTATCTGACGGCCTCCAAGGAGGGAATGGAAGCGCTGGTGAAGGCTAAGGTGCAAATTCCGAATCTGATGGATATGGCTAAGGAATGGGCTGCTGATACTACGACCAAACCGGCGAACAAGGAAGAATTCCTCCAGGTCGTGAATGAATACGGACGGGTGCTGCCTGGCCACTACACGTACAATGCGGAATGGTATAACCTGTTCTACACGGACATCCAGCCAGTGCTTGACGGCAAGGTTACCCCGGAGGAATATGTGAAGACGGAACAGCCGAAGATGCAGAAGCTGCTGGATAAAGCGGTTGAGCAAGAGGCGAAATCCAAGAAATAAGCGGTACACATCGTTCTTGTCCAGCATACAAAGTGATGTCCGGTCTCCTATAACAGCGGGCCGGCATCACTTTATTCTGAGATGAACTTGTATATATTTTGGGGACCCCGCTAAGTATCTGAATACTCATCGGAGCTGATGCATCACTTTGTGGGGAAAGTTATAGACTATCCGAATTTGAGGTGATTCTAATGAACACTAAGCTGGGTCTGTACCGCAAGGAGAAAATCTACGGATTTCTGTTTATCCTGCCTCCGCTGCTGGGACTGCTGATTTTTACGCTGTATCCGATGATCTATTCGATCTATGGCTCATTTACGGATTGGGATGGGCTCGGCCAGATGAACTTCATCGGCCTCGGCAACTTCAAGGATCTGTGGTCGGATGAGCTGTTCCATAAGGCCTTATTCAATACCTTGTTCATGATGCTTGGCATTCCGATCGGCATTACGCTGGCGCTGCTGCTGGCGCTTGGGCTGAACCGGGGGGTGCCTGGGACTACAGCGTTCCGGGTCATCTATTATGTTCCGGTGATCTCTTCTCTGGCCGCAGTCTCGATCATGTGGAACTGGGCCTATAACGGTGACTATGGTCTCGTCAACCAGTTCCTCGATCTCTTCGGAATCAGCGGGCCGAACTGGATGGCGAATAAATATACGGTCAAGCCGGCGCTGATCATTATGGCGGTATGGAAGGGCCTCGGGTATACGATGCTGCTCTATCTGGCGGCGCTGCAGAGTGTCTCCAGATCTTATTATGAAGCGGCGGAGCTGGACGGAGCCAGCGGCTTCAAGTCCTTCTGGCATATCACCTGGCCGATGGTGCGCCCGGTAACCTTTTTCATCATCGTGACCAACATTATTGGAGGATCGCAAATTTTTACCGAGATGAACATTATGACCCCTACAGGCGGGCCTGAATATGCTTCAGCCTCCGTGGTGTTCTACATTTGGCAAAAAGCCTTCGGCAACTTCCAGATGGGCTATGCCTCTGCTATGGCGGTATTCCTCGGCGTGTTCATATTTGTTGTGACTCTTATCCAATTCCGAATGAACGAGAAGCAATCGTTCGATGTCGATTAACCGAAGAGGGAGGAGACCATAACTATGACGAGCAGAAGAAGAGTTACGCATAGCATTATCTTTGTTCTACTTTTAATCGGCGCGGTGTTCATGATCGGCCCGTTGCTCTGGATGCTGTCCACCTCATTCAAGGATAAGCAGGATGTGTTCGCCCTGCCTCCGGTGTGGATTCCGCGGCCGTTCCATTTCGATAAATATAGTGAGATATGGGAAGCGGGTCCGCTGCTGAGCGGGATCAAGAACAGCTTGATTATCGCCGTCACGGTAACGATCGTGGGTACGTTCACCTCCAGTCTTGCGGCGTTTTCGTTTGCTAAATTGCGGTTTCCTGGTAAAAATAAAATATTCCTGCTGATGCTGTCATCCCTGATGATTCCGTATCCGGCAGTCATGATTCCGCAGTTCTTCATGTTCTCGAAGCTGGGCTGGATTGATACGCTGCTGCCGCTGATCGTGCCGGGCTTGTTCGGCAATATCGTCATGATCTTCTTCCTGCGGCAGTATCTGAGCAGTGTGCCGAATGCCATTATCGAAGCGGCCAAAATCGACGGAAGCTCGTACTTCCGCCTGTACAGCTCGATTACCTTCCCGCTGATCAAGCCGGCGGTTGCAGCGCAGCTGATCCTGTGGTTCATGGGCATCTGGAACGACTACCTGTCTCCGATTATCTATCTGAATTCACCGGAGAAGCAGACCCTCCAGCTGGTTATCGCCAACTTCAATGCGACCTATGCGATCCAGACGGACTACCCGCTGATTATGGCGGCTTCGATTATTGCCCTGCTGCCGATGCTAATTATCTTCCTTGTTTTCCAAAAGCAAATTATTGAATCTGTTGCCATCTCCGGAGTGAAGGGCTAACAGAGACAAGACCAAAGGAGAAACCATAATGAATACAAATAGAGAGTACACTAACCCGCTTGTCGAACAGCGTGCAGATCCCTGGGTATACAAGCATACCGACGGCTATTACTATTTCACCGCTTCCGTGCCGGAGTACGACCGGATTGAAGTACGCAGAGCGTTAACGATTGAGGGGCTTCGGGAAGCACAGCCGGTAGTCGCCTGGCGCAAATATGAGAGCGGCCCGCTCAGCGCCAATATCTGGGCACCTGAAATCCATTACATCGACGGCAAATGGTATATTTATTTCGCTGCCGCCCGGACCACCGAAACGAAGGAAGGACTGTTCGACCACCGGATGTATGCCCTGGAGAATACTTCGGCGGACCCGCTGCAAGGGGAGTGGGTGGAGAAGGGCCAGATAAAAACGGCCTGGGAATCCTTTGCCTTGGACGGTACCTCATTTGGGCATAAGGGAGTACAGTACTATGTATGGGCGCAAAAGGACCCTGAGATTGGCGGCAACTCCAATCTGTATATCTCAGCCATGGAGAACGGCTGGACGCTCAAGGGTCCGCAGACGATGATCTCTTCGCCGGAGTATCCGTGGGAGGTCATCGGCTTCAAGGTGAATGAAGGCGCTGCGGTGCTGAAGCGGGGCGGCCGGATCTTCGTGAGCTTCTCGGCCAGCGCCACCGATCATAACTATTGCCTGGGACTGCTTACCGCAGACGAGGACAGCGATCTGCTGGACGCCGCATCCTGGACCAAGCATCCCGAGCCGGTGTTCCAGACCAGTGAGGAGAACGGGCAGTATGGTCCGGGTCATAACAGCTTCACAGTGGACGAGAACGGCGAGGATGTGCTGATCTACCATGCCCGAAGTTATAAGGAGATCACCGGAGACCCGCTCTACGACCCCAACCGCCACACCCGTGCCAAGCGCCTGCGGTGGAACGCGGACGGCACGCCGGATTTCGGAGTGCCGGTGAAGGATAGCCTGAGCAAGTTCTGATAATAAACGGAGATCCGGCAGCTCCGAAGCATTCAATGCATCAGGAACGCGGCTATTGCGGCGCTGCTTAAGCGGTTGACTCCCTAGAAATACACTATAATAGAGGTAGCCAAGGACATTATGATGATGTCCTTGGCTACCTCTATTTTTACATAGGCTCAGCCTGGAGAAGTTGACCTTGCGCGGATTTAACTTTATTAGCCGGGATGTCACATCAGGGCAGGGCTCATCCGTAGTACAGAATATAAAGAGTTCACAGGGACTTTAGGAAAGGGGTGGGAAAATGGATGAAACTGATCTGCAGCAGATCATCCCGGATATCCTCAACGGGGATACTGCTCAGTTTGAACAGATCATGCACCGGTATCAGAGACGGATTTTTTCGTATTGTTACCATATGTTAGGTCATTATACAGAAGCGGAGGATTGTACGCAGGAGGTATTTATTAAGACATTCCGGAAGTTAAGCCAATACAACCTGGAGAAGCCTTTTGAAGCCTGGCTGTATGCGATAGCCTCTAACTGCTGTATCGACACCATTCGTAAGCGAAGGTTAAGTAAATATCTTCCATTCCTGTATCGC
Organism: Paenibacillus sp. FSL R7-277; assembly: GCF_000517965.1. Lineage (NCBI taxonomy): Bacteria > Bacillati > Bacillota > Bacilli > Caryophanales > Paenibacillaceae > Paenibacillus > Paenibacillus sp. FSL R7-277. The sequence continues at coordinate 51,417 of NZ_ASPX01000036.1, read as the reverse complement.
AGCGATGAACAGAATCAGCATGTAGATCAAGCCATTGAGGATAACTATTACAATGAGCATGTTCTGCGGGCAATGTCCAAATTGACACCTGAGGAACGAAGCCTGCTGATTCTGCGATGTGTGGAAGATAAGGGCTATAAGGAAATCGGAGAAATTATGCAGCAAAACAGCAGCAGTCTCCGTAAGAAATTTGAACGCACGGCAGCTAAATTCAGAAAGTATCATGCTCATCTTACAGGAGGGATATCGGATGGATCACGACAGCAGTCAAGACCTCAGAACCATATTTCATAACGTCAAAGTTCCTGAGGCAGATGTAACGAAAGCTGTGATGAATATATTGGAGGATGAGAAAATGAATAAACGGGTTACCTTCTATTCTAAATATAAGCTGAGTACTCTTATCGTACTGGCATCACTGTTGTTAGCTTCATCAGCCTTTGCGGCTACACAGCTGATTACACTCACGAACAACAAAGGGGATGTAATCTATGAGGAAAAGAAATTCGAGGATTCAAATTTTCCGGATTATACGAAGGAAGAGCAGCTACGCAGCTTAAAAGCACACGGTCTAGGAAACGACTTGCTGCAGCCGGGCCAAGCAGCAGCAATCTATATGGCAGGAGAGAATACTGAGGGAGAGCTTTACATCAGGAGAGGAGCAGCATCCGGGTTCTCGGATGCAGCTACACTTCGCGATGAGCTGAAGCAGTCCGGCGCACTTATTTATGATAGGCTGCAGGATAAATATGATTTTGTTACAGGTGCTTTGACCTATAATCCTGATCCGCTCACCGACCAGAAAGAAGCTGAATTGACAGAACAATTAGCGCAAGAAGCCCGGGATTCCAAAGATGGATATGCTATGAGAATGCTTGATGTGTCTAAAGAGGGCTGGAGTATGATCGTTACGTATAAAGGGGAGGGACAAATGATTCTCGTTCAGCCGATGAAAATGAATGAGAAGTTAACGATACACCATTCTGAGGAGCCGTCAGCAGAGACTATAACAGTCGATGGTGTTGAAATGCTATATTCCTTATATACAAGCGGCAGCCAAGGGATTCGTTTCATTCACAATCTTCCCAGCAGTGATTTCCACATCGTTTATTATATTGAGGCTACCAAGGGGGTTACCAAGGAGGAATTGCTTGAGATCGCCAAAGCTTATTTGCAGTAATCATCTGATCAGCAGATATAAAGCCTATAAAAACTTGAAGCCTTTAGCCCCACTTGCAGCGTGGGGCTAAAGGCTTTATTGGGTTCTAATCAGCCGCTGCCAGCAGCGGCTGATTACATTCCATCACGAACTGTTTTATTTGCCCCCTAGAGGAACTGGAATAGTGTGTCTATAGAACTTAATATAGTGGAAGCCGTCCATCTCCAGGAATTCCGGCTTCTCTGTGGTCTGGAAGGAATATGTGCGCTCCCACAGGATATTGCCGTTCTTGAGATCCCAAGGGCGGGAATCGGATATCGAACTGACGGGAACGGCGGCTCCTCCGGCTTGAACAGCCAAAGTATCCTTATCCAGCATAGTGAACTGCTTCCCGGCGACCACAATATCATAGCCGTCAGCAGTCCGGGAGACGCTGCGAATCCAGAGCTTCTCCTCGCCGACTGTAACGGAGTGGTCTGAGGGTGAGGCCAGCGGGATCGGCTGACCGACCTTCTGATATCCGCTGAAATTATCCAGTACAAGTTCAACACTTTGCAGCTTGTCTGTTGGCAGCACATCGTATTCAATTATAAATTCCGGGGTTCCCTTTTTGCTGGAATTCGTACCCCGCATCGACCGGGAATTCATTTCCGTCCCATTCACATACAGTTTGGTTACAGCAGAGAATCTTGGATTTTCTCCATTATCCATCTTATAATGTCCCTTTACGATGGTTGACGTAGGAGAAGCCGTAATCGTGTCATAGTAGACGGTTCCCTGATCCACCGGAACGGCTTGATGAATATCGGCGACCAGGATGCTCTTCATGGCTCTACTGGCGTCAAAATTAAAGGAGAGCTTGGATTGCGCAGGCTTGTCTTCGGCCTGATAGCTGTATAGAGTAAGGGTCAGACTTCTGGCGAACGGACTGACCGGCTCAAATTTGTTAATTCCCTCATACCGGGTTTTGTCACTGTTGTAACCGCCGCCGCCACTTGTCGGTGAAGAGTCCGTCAAAAACCCTGTAATACGGCTTAACGCATACAGCGACGCCGGCTCCTCATCGAACCCTCCCGGCGGCAGGTCAATACTGTAATACATCAGTAGGGCATTATCATCCGCAATCACTCCGTTAATCGTGAATACAATCCCGTTCTCCAGCGTTATGCTTTTGTTGATGGTCTGTCCGTAGCCATGTTCAGCGACTCCAGAGAATCCAAGCGTGTACAGATCAGTCTGGTTAAACAGCTTCCCGCCGTAATAGGCCAACGCCGGATACTGATAGACGCCCACTGTCAGTAACATGGCTGCGGCGGCTGTGGCGGCCCAGGTCCGTGTCCCTCCAGCCCGTGATTTCCGTCTAACCGGAGCCTGCTCCAGCGCCTTCCGCAATCTGCCTTCAAGTTCTGACGGCGTCATGGTCTGCTGATGCTCCTGTAATCTCTCCTCGATCGTTCTCATAACGGTCACCTCCAATCATAGTTTTTAGTTTCTGTATTCCCTGCGAGATTCTGGACTTGATCGTGCCGACCGGCGCTTCCGTAATATCGGCAATGGTCTGATACGGCAGATCGTGGACATAACGCAGCTCAATCGCTTCCCGCTGCCGGGGATTCAAATGTGCGAGCAGGACGGACAAATCCATTTCAGACTCGGTATCGCGGTACGGGTTAGTTGCAGTCCATGCCTCCATTGCAGGCTCCGGCGCCTCGTCCTCCTCCAGGGGAACGAACCGGTTCTGGTTGCGGAGGACCGTTTTGCAGCGGTTGACAAGAATGGTTTTACTCCAGCTATAGAAGGCCTCGCGCTTCTTCAGTTGTTCCAGCTTCTCATAGAGCGTGACGATCATATCCTCCATTACATCCATCGCGTCATGCTCATTCCTCATGTAGCTATAGGCAAGACGATAATAAGCGTCCTGTTCGGCTAGGATTAGTTCTAATAATGCTTCTTTGTTACCGCGCTGTGCGGCTCTGACAAGACGGCTTATATTCATGTGCTCACCCCTTTCACAGATAAGAGTGCGTAGCGGCCCGGAAAGTTCATTATGCTCTCAAAAAAATATCCACAGCCTATTCCAGAGAAATCGTTAGTCTCTCTGGGTAGGCTGTGGAGGGAACGAAGGATAGGCAGGAGCTGGCGGCTGCTCTCACGCTCATTCGTAGAACAGCAGGCGCTTGGCATAAGCGTTGCGGAACTCGGTGGGAGTGAGGCCGACAATTTTTTTGAACGATTTCATGAAATTATGGCAATCCTTATAGCCTAGCTGCAATGACACTTCGCTGACGTTCTGGTTGGTGTCGGTCAGCAGGAATTTCGCCAGCTCCATCTTCTGCTGCAGAATATATTGCTTCAGGGAGATCCCGGAGATGACGGTGAACAGATGGGAGAGATACTTCTCGTTATAGCCGAAATAGGCGGCGATCTGCGATACCTTAATATGCTCGCTGCGGCTCCATTTGATGTAATCTAGAATATCGTTGTAGAGCTGCTCCTGCTTGGTTCTTTTGAACGGATCGGCATCGGTTGGCAGGGTCTGGCTGTACAGCTCGCACAGAATAACGGTAGACATATAGTTGCCCAGCACCGTCTGATTGTAGCTCCGCACCGAGTCCTGGAGCTGCTTCATCATGACGATGATTTTCTCGACATTCCGCAGGGTTCCGTATTGAGGCAGGTGAATTACATATTCTTCCTTGTCGCCGTTTGACGGAGGGGGGGCCGCAGTCTGACTACCGTTCGCAGCATGAAAATGCAGCCAATAAAAGCTACAGTCTGAAGACTTGTACCCGTATTGTCTGGTAAGCGGAGGCAGGAGCAGGAACTCGCCTTTGGAGACGACGAACTGCTGGTTGTCACCCGCCAGGTAGAGCACGCCTTCGGTCATAACTATCAGCTCATAATCCTGTAAAATCCGGCTTAAGTGAATCCACTCCGCCGAGGGGGCCACGAATTTGCCGGTCATCTCCAGATGTACCGGCTTATCTACCAGCAGTGTGAATGCAGTCATGTCATAATCCCCCTCGTTGTGGAAATAGTCTTATCCTATTACCATATCAAATAAGGGCTATCTTGAATACAGCAGAAGCTGCATCCGAGATAACCCTTGAGTGGAACAGTGTATTGCATTATGCCAACTGTTATTCTTTCACAATCTGAAGCTTATATTCCTGCACGGTGACATGATCCTCCGCCTTGACCGTGAGCTTCACCTCAGTGCGGCTATGTGGCAGCTTGATCTCGCGCGGGAGTGAATCCTCAATCAGAATCCCGTCTGCATAGACCAGGGCATTGTGATGGTGTGGTGTAACATTCAACTGTACACGGCTCGCAGCTTGCGGAACGCTCAGGCTATACGTGGTTATCCCGCCGCTGAAGGAGGTAGACAGCGTTCCTTCACTGAAGGCGAGCTGGCGCAGTCCGGCATTGTGATCATACCCGGTCATCATGCGCAGCAGGTCGAAGATGCCATTCTCCTTACCCGGAACCACGAATTTGACTTCCACCTCAGTCTTGCCGCCAACCGCTTCAGCAGGAATCAGATAACTCCGCTCGTAGAAGCTGCGGGCTTCATCCGTATGCAGGACCTCGCTCGCAATCAGCTCCCCGTCTACATAAATCGCTATTTTCTTACCATTATTTCCTGAGAAATAAGTGACCGAGAGGTAGTTGTCCGTGCGCGGTGCCACCTTCATCCGGTAGCTGAACCAGCCGCCGTTCTCCGCTTTGCGGATGTTATATCCGTCCCAGGTGGCTACAGAGGTGTTCTCTCCCTCAATGCCATGCTCCAGCTCATACTGATCATTGCCGACAGGCAGGCTGTCCAGTGTAGCGTCCTGCACACGCTGCCGGATTTTCCCTTGTAAAATATGCTTCTGCAGCTCAGCCGAATCCGCCTCCACCAGACGCCAGTAGATGCCGTAACGCTCACTATGCTGCTTATAATGCGGGGTGAAGACCAGCCGCTGATCCTCATCCGTTCCCCGCAGCGCAAAGGCCAGTTCTTCCTGCTCCAGCCGGACTACGCGGTCCGCAAGCTGCGCCAGCCACTCCTGCGGGCTCTCGTTCACCGTTGTGATGAAGTCCTTCACCAGCATGTTGCGGGTCGGAACACTTACAGCCACTCCTGTAGCAGACACGGACAGGTCACTCTGGCCCAGAGCGGCGCTCAGCACCACCGGCCCATACTTGAACGCGACCACCTGGCGGGCATCCGGCAGGCTGAAGTGCGCCAGCTTCATCGGCAGCTTGAGCTGAAGCGTGTCGCCGTCTTCCCATACTCTGCTCGCCAGCAGGTAACCTTCACTGACCGCTGAGTTCACAGGCTGCCCGTTCAATAGAAGCCCGGGTTCTCCGGCCAGCCAATCCGGCAGACGAAGCTTCAGCGTGGTGGACTGAGCCTGGGGCTGCATCACTGAGATCTTGAACTCTACAGTATCGCTATAAGGCAGATTGGCTGACTGGATCAGCACCAGGCCGTGCGCAGCAGAATCCAGGGTAGAGCTAAGGTACTGGTTGACCACTATGCTGGCCGCATCATGGAAATACAGGCTGTCATTCAGCTTGGTGAAGCTCTCCATGCCGGTTCCCGTACAGCACCAGAAATGCTCGAACGGCGAGCTGTACACCTTGAAATACCCGGTCGCCATCGGCTGGAAGTACATCGTCATGCCGGTATGCGGGTGCTGTGACGACACAATGGCATTCAGATACGTGTTCTCGTAGAAGTCGGCGTGACGGGGATCTCCCGTGAGTTTGAAAAGCTCGCGGGTCAGCTTGAGCATATTGTAGGTGTTGCAGGTCTCCGCTGTGAAGTTGGAGCGTTCCCGGTCCAGCATATCCGGATCACCGAAGTGCTCCCATTCGCTGTTCCCTCCGGTGATGTAGCTGTGATGATGGACAACCATCTCCCAGAACTGCACCGCCGCTTCCAGATAAAAGGCTTCGCTCTCCCCAAGCGTCCGGTAACGGTTCAGCGCGCCGAGGAATTTCGGAATTGTGGTATTGGCGTGCTTGCCCTTGAGAATATCCCTGCCCTCATGGACAGGAGTGAACAGCGTCAGCTCGTCAAAGCTATGTGCGGCGCTTAAATGGCCTGCTTTTCCGGTGATTCTGTACAGGTCGTACAGGCAGTCATTCATCCCGCCGTATTCCACCGATAATACACGCTGATGAACCTCTTCAGACCAGGAGGCTGTGCGGCGGTACACCCAGTCACCGAGCGTATCCGCGAGGTCATAGGCCGTTTGGCTGCCGGTGGCAGAGTAGGACGCGGTGAGTCCGGCGATGATTTTGTGCATCGTATACCAGGGGACCCAGGCCGGCTGCTTGTTCTCTACATGATCGAAAAGGCGTTCCTCGAACGCGGACAGGTAACCGCTCTCATGCTGGCACAGGGCCAGCTCTCCCAGAAGATAGTTCAGCCTGAACGCCAGCGCGTCATCCCGCGTACAGGCATAGGCCTGGGACAGCGCCGACAGATAGTGGCCCAGCGTGTGTCCGCGGATCTCTGTGTTCTCCCAGCCGGGATATTTGTCGGCACGCTTCGGCAGTCCCCGGTTCTCGCGGAAGCCCGCCAGCAGACGGTCTGGATCATAGCTGGTCAGATATTCGATCTCCTTGGCAAAGGCGTTCGCGATATACGGATCGGACACACGGACCTGGTCCATGCGGTATTCCTCGTACAAGGGCTTACCCTGAATCGGGGCCGCCAGAGACTGATGGGGTGTAATTGTCATTTTGTATCCTCATTCCTATGGGTTCTGTAGGGTTACTGCTGGATGAATATCCTATGTTTAAGCTTATAGATAAAGGGCTTGGGGGTAAATAGTGATAGGATTGAATATGTGTGAAAAGGTTAGATATCTGTATTCCTGAAAATTTTAATTATAGGGAATACTGTGAGAGGGTATTTTTTTGAATTTGTTTGAATAGAATAAATACTTGAGAAATATAAAATACTTATTCGGTAAAATTACTTGTTAAATGTTTTATCAAGGAATATAATAAGGGGGTCAATCATGGACGAGAATCTAATTGAAAACGGAACAGGAAAGGAACGAAAAAAAATGCCTACCACAGTTCTAAAACCTTCAACCATAGAAGCGAAATCAACAATTAGTAGAGCTGGACAAATAACTTTCCCTGCAAAAATCATGAAGCAGCTTGGGCTGAAAGAAGGGGATCAGCTTCGGTTTATCTTAAATGCCAAAGGTGAGATTAGAGTAGAGCCTATTTCTTTACTTACGGCAGAGGAGCTATTCGGAATATTTGATCAGCCAGGAGACAACGACAACTTTCAGCTGGATCTGGATTCAGCCAGAGAGGAGAGGGCAGGAATAATTATGGATAGCAGCCATATTGATGGAGGGAACAGAAGTTGACAAGGAAGAAAACGGAAATTTGGATTGATACCAATATTATTATTTATGCTTTACGAACCAATAAGGATTTTTCACCTCAAGCCCGGCAGTTGATTACAGCAGCTGCCGAAGGTGAATATATGCTTAAAGTTTCTCCGATTATTGTTAGTGAATGTGTTTTTGTACTGATGGGTAAACAATTTAATGTAAAGAAAGCGCAAGTGAAGGAAGCCTTAACTTCATTTATTAATTTAAAAGGGATTGAGTGTGAAGAAAAGGCAGTTATCGAAGAAGCCTTGGATCAGTTTAGCAAAAAAAGGATCGATTTTGTGGATGCTTATTTAGCAGCACATGCCAAAGCAATTACGCCTGCTCATGTGATAACGCTTAACGTTAAAGATTTTTTGAAGCTGGGAGTAACTGTCCAAACGCCCATTGAATTAATGGATATTAAACCTAATACATAGCTGAATACATCAGCGCTTTGACTTCACTTGAAACTCTTTGCGGAGGGCGGTACGCCTTTTCGCAAAGAGTTTTTTCTGGTTGCCTGAGAGTAATAGTCAACAAAAAAGCCACAACCGCTGCTGGGCAACAGGCTGTGGCTTGAGGTTATTTTATGGAAGGGATTAAGATAGCAGCTCCTTATGGAGTGTACTGCTGCACGATCGATACAATCTGGCCATCCTTGATCGTGAGGTGATAAGGCGAACCGCTTAGATCGAATACATCCGTCTTGGCGAATTCATGAATGAACTTCTCCAAAGTGAGCGACTCGTTCCAGTTCGTATCCAGGTCTTCGAGCTTGCCGGTGCGGTCATAGATCTGCATGGTGACCTTGGCATCCGGGGCTACCGTATAAGTAGTCAGCGTGTCGCTGTCGTTCACGATATAGTAACCGTCCGGGGCACCGCCGATTTCGGCTGCGGATTCCGGCTCCCGCTCTGCGAAGACCGCGTCGGCGGCTGAGCCTTCATACCATTCGATCTCATCCCCGGTAAGGGTCGTCTGACCGTTATGATTCTCTAAGGAATGTATATACACCGTCAGATGCTGGGCCACCCCCTCGCTCTTAGCATCAGCGGTTTTTATGGTTGTGCTTGCCGTAGTCACGAGGGAAAGGAACAACAGGACCAGAACAGGAAGCAGGTAGACGTTTTTGTTTTTTAACATTATGAATTTCCCCCTTGGCGTAATCTTACACGGCGTGAGTCTACACTCTTTATTTACCCTGCCGGAATATTCTCAAACTTGTTTATACCCTAATAAACGTTGGATCAGCAGAAATGTTGCAAAAGATTTTTTAACTGGGTATATATAACAAATATTCCGTCTTTGTCAACCTCTTTTGAACCGTTCAAACCAGATTGACCTTCCTAATTAAGGGATTTATGATATAGGAATATCTGGATTTTTACTAGAATATCTGGTTCTTGAGGGGCGGTATTGGTTTGCAACAGCACACTACAATTCAAACAGAACTGGCTGCTTTTCTTAAAAAAGAAGGCCAGACAATCAATCAGTTCGCAGGAATCTCCGGTGTCAATTCGGGAACGCTCAGCAGCATTATTAATGGTAACCGTCCTATTGCCATGCAGCAGCTGGACCGGATTACCGCCGGAATGGGGCTTCCTGAAGGAACATTTTATGAGTTATATATAGATGAATGTGTCGTACATTCCGCACCCGACTGGCGGCGGCTGGGACCCTTCCTGCACCGCTGTGCGGAGCTGGACAAGCTGGAGTGTATCCGGCAGGTGGTTCAAATCATCATGGACAATATTACATATGCCCCGCTCCTGTTCGATACGGCGGAGGAATTCTACGGGCAAGGCAAGCTTCAGGCAGCGGCTCTGCTGTATGAAGGGGTAGCCGACACTGAGAAATATCAGCATTCGGAGCGGCTGGCCCTGTGTCAGTACCGGCTGTTCATGATCCGGATCGGACAGAGCCCGGAGGCGGATTTCCGTGCGGCGACCCGGTTTGAATATTTCGTAGAGCGCCTGGAGGAAATAGACCAGTTGGAAGCGCTTCGGCAGCTGGCGGATATCTATATTGCTCTACAGCACTGGGAGAAGGCCAGACTACTGGCAGAGGAGCTCCGTCATAAGACATCTATCCAGTACGAAATCAGATTCTACAAAACGAAAAAGAAGAAGGAGCTGAGGCAGGCGCCCAGACCTCTTTGCTTCTATATACTGTATGCTTACTGGCTGCAATCCAAGGTATGCGAGGAATCCGGTGAATATGAGCGGGCGCTGGAATATGTAGGCCTTTACACTGAAATGAGCTGGATTGTCGAGGAATCGGAAGAGGTTCAGCAGATCCGGGCGCAGTTCAGCAGGCTGGGGGCAGTCTACAAGTCTCTATACCGCCTGATGTGCGGTGAGCTGGAGGCTCTTCCCGAGGTGATGGAATCTATCGGCACCCCCGGGCTTGGACTGCTGGACGGGCTGCTTAAGGCAGTTCAAGCGGCTAACCGGTATGGCTGGAAGGTAGATGAGCTTATCAGCCGCTTCCAGCCGCTGCTTACGCCGGAGGGAACGGCCTCCGGGCAAGCCGAAGGAACTCCGGGCAGGGAGACGCCGGAGCAATATCCGGTACTGCTCTATGAGCTGGCGCTGTACTCTCTCAAAGCAGAGAAGATAGAGCAGGGGATACGTTATATCTTCGGGAGCCTGGAGGCTTCCGCCGCACTTGGCAGCATAGCCTGTGTGATCCGCTGTGTAAGATTATTCGAGCAATTCCGGCCGCACGCTTCAGCGGAAGACCAGGATCGGTATAAGCGTCTGATCAATAAAGTCCAGCTGGCCCACACCGGAGCGAAGAGGACCACAGAATCCCTGCGGGAGTAACGAAGTATCTTTTTCATCCCATCCAATTCCTTCCTCAGCCTATTTTTGTGAATTTTGCAGGTTGTTGCTGTGTTTTTTCTGTTATGATAAGGACCAGTCAAGTTTATGGTAACATATTTAGGTTTTGGAAATGGGGTTCTGGAACGACGATGGAGATGAACGATACCGGCAGTTCGGCGATTCGCAATATAGAGGATGCCGCAGACCGGATAATAGAGCTGTTAAGCCAACTTTTCAAGTCTAACACGATTCTGATTTCGGTGCATGGTGTAAGCTCAGATCCCCTGCTGCGGGTGTTCAACCGGGAAGAGCTGTTGGGGCCGGATACACATGGATCTGTGTTGTTTGATGCTATTGGCAGTCTGATCCTTCTCAATGACAATGGACCGTTACTGGTCTCTGATACGCATAAACAGCCCGCGTCCCCTGCACTTGAGTTCATACACACACAGGGAGTACATTCATTCATTGGCGTTCCTCTGCTCACCGAGGATGGCGAATCTCTGGGAACGATCTGCCTACTGGACCCTGCTGCCGGGCGGCATACGAAGGAAGACCTGGACCTCTTAAGCGCTATGGCTTATTTTTTCACCTATATTATGAACTTGGAACGGAAGCTTGAAGATTTGGAACAGCGGAGACAAACGAAAATGGATCTGTTCGCCATGCTCAGCCATGAAATCCGCACCCCGATGAACGGCATTATCGGCATGACCGATCTGATGATGACGACTGAGATGAACGAGCAGCAGCAGTATTACATGGAGATCATTGAATCGAGCAATGCCAAGCTGCTGCAATTCCTGAACGATGTTCTGGATTTCAGCAAGATGGAAGCGGGCAAGCTGCTCATTGAAAAGGAACCGTTCGATATTATCACCGCACTGGAAGAGAGCGTCTATCTGTTCTCCACCAAGGCTTTTGAGAAAAACCTGGAGGTTATTCTGAATGTGGATTCGGAGATTCCTCTGTATGTTCTGGGGGATGCCCCCAAGATACGCCAGATCATCATGAATATCGTAAGCAACGCCCTGAAGTTCACCCACGCCGGGGAAATTCTGATTGAGCTGAAATCCTTGCCTGTTCACCGTGAAGAAATAGGGATTAGGATCACGGTTACGGATTCTGGAATAGGTATAGCGCAGGACAAGCTGAAGCTGCTGTTCAACAAATATACCCAGGTTCACCAGAGCAGCGAGCTGCATCATTACGGAGGTACCGGACTGGGGCTGGCCATCTGTAAACAGCTGGTGGAGCTGATGGGGGGAGAGATCTCTGCGGAAAGCCAGGAAGGGACAGGGACGAAGCTGGAGGTCACGCTGTATCTTGAGAAATATACAAGCCTGCCCTCGATTCCCTTCGAGAAGGATGTGCTTGACGCAATTAAGATTCTGGTAGTGGATGATAATCAGACCAGTCTGGATGTCATCTCTTCGGTACTTGAGGACTGGAGCGTGGCAGTGTCTTCTGCCCGGACTGCCGGAGAGGCCCTGGAGCTTCTGGCGGCCAATAACGATTATGATCTAATCCTTATGGATAAGGATATTGCGGGGACAGAAGCCACAGAGCTTGCCAAGCACATGCGCCAGCTTGTTCCGGGCAGGAAGCTGCCCGTTATTCTGCTTGCTCCCCTGGGGACGAATCTGGACGAGGAGACCAAAGCGCAGTTTTCCTCCATCATTATCAAGCCCATCCGTAAGGTTCATCTGCTCAATAACATATTGGCTTTGCTGAAGCACAGTAAGCCGGAGTCCTGATGGCGCATACTCCTCCTGGTGTTCTGCAACCAGTGAGATATTCATAGCCATACTTAATATAGCCTGTTTGAAGCCGGTGCCTGCCGGAATTCAAACAGGCTATTTGGTGCAGGCGGAGAGGGAGGCGGCGGGTTGCCCTGTACATACGGTAGATCCATGCTCCGCATACGGTGAATTCACTATTTCATCCGCTGCGTATTGTCGGACCGGACGTTCAGGTGACATAATCGAAGAGCAGGGCATCTGCACACAGGAAGGCGTGAACGACTTGAACTATTTCCGGAAGCAATCATTCCGCAGTAAATTAAAAACTGCATTCTTAGCCGTGATCCTCCTCTCCGTACTGATGACCGGGGGATTGTCGTATTCCATCTCGGCGGCGACTCTGGAGAAGAATGCGCTGAAGCTTACCCAGGATAACGTTGTCAAATCAGCGCAGATCATCGATGAGAAGCTGAACAAGCTGATGCTGATTATGATGACCTTCATGATCAGCCAGCCTTTTCACGATATGATGCGGGATGTCGTCACCGGGGATACAGGCCGGTATTATACTCATCTGAATGATCTTGATAACGTTTTCTCGCAGGCGCGGATTGCCGAGCCGTTGATCCATTCCATTTATGTGTCCACGCCGATCGGGGAGTTCTACCCTTCCTCGATGAACCGGAACCGTCTGACGGAGTTCAAGGATACCTTACTATATGAGCGGATTGAACAGGAGAAGAAAAATACATGGGTTGAAGGCCATGAGGACATGCTCTTCTCCGGGAAGGAACGGGTTATTTCACTGATTCTGGAGCCTATATTTGATACAGCGGTCCGCGGGGTCTATATTATCGTCAACATCCGTGAAGACGGCTTCCGCAAGCTGGTGAGCGGGGATACCGGCGGAGGGGCGCGCAGCTTCCTGCTGAACGCGGCAGGCAACCCCGTCTATTCTGTGAAGGACCCGCTCGTTCTGCAGGCGGTGGAGGGCAGTGATCTGACCGGCATGATCAGCAGCAGCCGGAATCTCAGCAATACCTTCAAGCTGGGAGGCGAATCGTATCTGCTGAACTATGCGCATCTGGGTATTGCTGATTGGACGATGACCACGATCCAGTCCAAGGCCGGCGTGCTGAAGGATATGATCTATGTGAAATGGCTGCTCGTGGTGGTAGCCCTCTTCGCCTTCACTGTTACCATGATGGTATCAGGAGCTTTTACCCGTTATTTGCTGCGTCCGCTGCAAGGTCTGATGAAGGTGATGAAGCGGGTGGAGAGCAATGATCTGACGGCAAGATTCGAGAGCGGGGGCGGAGACGAGCTGGCCCAGGTCGGGATGCGGTTCAACCAGATGCTGGAGCAGATCGTAGTGCTGATCGGAGAGGTCACACAGGCACAGACCAATAAGCGCTCGGCAGAGATCAAGGCCTTGTCGGCGCAGATGGACCCTCATTTCCTGTACAATACGCTGAATACGATCTACTGGAAGCTGAATCTGAAGCAAGTGAAGCAGTCGCAGAGCATGGTCATGTCGCTGTCCCGGCTGTTCCAGCTCGGGCTGAACAAGGGGCAGGAGATCACTACGCTGTCTAAGGAACTGGAGCATGTCCGCATGTATCTGGAACTGCAATGCAGCTGCTATGAAGGGCTGTTCCGTTATGAGATTTATGTCGAGGATGAAGCGCTGGTTACCCTCCCGATTCCGCGCATTCTGCTGCAGCCGCTGGTGGAGAACAGTATTCTGCATGGCTTCCGCAACCGGGAGAGCGGGGGGATAATTGATCTCGAAGTCTTCGATGAGGGAGCACGCTGGTGTATCAAGGTCAGCGACAATGGAGCTGGTATGGACGAGGAGGCGGTCCGTGCATTGTTCCGGCGGGAATCGGAGAAGGGCTATGCCGTATCCAATCTGATCCGCAGGCTGCAGCTCTACTATGGGGACAGTGCAGCATTACGGGTGGACAGCGGGCCGGGCCGGGGGACGGCGGTTATTATATCTTTACCCAAACGGGAGGAGCATCAGGATGGACGATCATAGCGTAACCCTCTGTATCATTGATGATATTAAAAGCGTGGTGGAAGGCCTGACCTGCATGAACTGGGCGGAGCACGGCATCCGGGTGGCAGGAACAGCGGCCAACGGTGAGGATGGGCTGGACCTGATCGCGGAGCTGCGCCCGGATCTGGTCATTACGGATATCCGTATGCCAAGGATGGACGGGCTGGCCATGCTGCGTGCCGTACTGGAACACCACCGGGACTGCAAAATTATTCTGGTCAGCGGGTATGCCGACTTCGAATATGCGCAGCAGGCGGTACAACTCGGCGCATTCGACTTCGTCGTCAAGCCGTTCACGGAAGAGGAGATCATGAAGGCGGTGCTGCGGGCAAAGGCGGAGATTATGGAGCAGCGTTCCAGGCTGGATACGCTCCGGGAGATGGAGAGCAAGCTGCGGGAGAGTCTGCCGGTGCTGCGGCAGGAATATTTCGCCCTGCTGGTCAGCCACCGAACGTCGTGGGAGCAGGCGAAGGCGCGCTGGGAATTCTTAGGCATCGATCTGAACCCCAAGGGGTTCGTGGTGATGCTGCTGGAGATCGACCACTTTCAGGAGCGGGCGGCAGAGCTGTCGATCCGCGAGGTGGAGCTGATCCGCTTCTCCCTGCTGAATATCACCCAGGAGACCATTTCCGGGCATACGCGCTGCGTGGTGTTCCGGGCCAAGCATAACCGCTATCTTGCGGTGATGAATGACTGTGGTCCGGCCAGTGCAGTGGAGATTGCCGAACGCTGCTGCAAGAACATTGAACGGTATACCAAGTTCACGGTATCTGCCGGTGTAGGAGGCCGGGTGGAGGAGACCAGCGAGCTGCCGGATTCCTACCGCCAGGCGCACCGGGCGCTGGCCCACCATCTGTTCACCGGAGGCAACGCGGCCATTATGTATGATGATGTTCACCAGAACGGAAGCCAGGAGCCGCTGGCACTGGAGTACAAGGACGAGCTGCTGCTGGCACTGCGCTCCGGCAATGTCAGCCGGACAGGCGCAATTCTGTCAGCCATTTCAGAAACGCTGCAGAGTCTGAGCTCCGGGCATAATCCCGATTATCTGCTCGTTCTGTATGAGGAGCTGGCCGCATCAGCGATCCGCACCTTCTATGAGCTGGTTCCGTACGGGGAGATTCAGCCGCTGATCCAGCGGTTCCGGGCGGTGCAGGGAACAGCGGGGCTGCCGCTTGCGACTCTCCAGCGGCTGCTGCTGGAACTGTGTACAGAGGGGGCCGCCCTGGTGCGCAGGAGCAGCCTGTCCGAAGGGCAGAAGGTGATCTATGAAGCGGTAGAGTATATTAAGGGCCGCTTGTCCGAGGATATCAGTGTCGGTGAATGCGCGGCGCATGTTCATCTCAGCACCAGCTACTTCTCCAGCCTGTTCAAGAAGGTGAACGGAGTGACCGTTACCCAGTATATCACCGCAGAGCGTATTCACCGGGCCAAGCTGCTGCTGGTGGAAGGGGCACAGGTACAGGAGGTGGCCTTCGCTGTGGGGTATGAGGAGCGCAGATACTTCAGCGAGATGTTCAAGAAGATCACCGGGCAGACACCGTCGGAGTTCAGGGCGGGGTACCACCCGGACCGCCAGGAGGAGCCCTACCATTGACAGCGTCCGATCCGCACCGGTGCAGCATCCTGTATGCTAACTATTTCACACATACCCAGCCTCACTCCGTTCAGTATCAGGACGGCTTATCCTTCTATCTCTTCAGACTTCAGATGGAAGGGACCTGCCGTGCTCTGGTAGACGGAAAATACGAGACGATCATCCCCGGGGATCTGCTGATCTATGCTCCGGATCAGCCGTATGAGCTGATTGTACAGCCCCGCAGCGCTCCAGGCTCTGGGGGAGTTCAGCCCGCCTCGGATTATTTCCTGATCGGCAAAGGGGAGTGGCTGGATTCCTGGTGGCAGGACCGCAGGCTGCCGGCCCGGACGAATATCGGCTTCGACGATACGGTCATTACCTTATGGAAGCATATTGCCGGCGAGAAGAGGAAAGTAATGCAGCATCAGGAGGAGTTGCTGGATTATCTGCTTAGAACGTTCTGTCTGACGCTGGAGCAGATCGTTCAGGCACGGCGGCGCACCAAAGGGGCGGAGACCGCCTACAGGCTGAAGCAGTTCATTGACAATCATGCCCATGAACCGCTCAGCCTGGAGCAGATCTCCGCCTCCGCCGGGTTAAGTATCTCCCGCGCTTCCTCCCTGTTCAAAGCCGCTTTTGGCCAATCGCCGTTCGCCTACTGCATTGATGTCAGGCTGAAGTCTGCCGAGCAGCAGGTGCTCTACAGCACACTGTCACTGGAGCAGGTTGCCGACAATGCGGGCTTCCAGAGCTACGCCCATTTCTGCCGGATGTTCCGGGAACGGTATGGCGCTCCCCCGGGAGAGTACCGGCGCAGCTTCGGCTTCCGGTTCAACCCTGGCTGAGTCCGGTGGTGTACAGCACCTGATTGAACTCAAGCAGTACCGCTTGCAGCTGTCCATACTCCACATCCTGAACCATGCCGTTCCCCTCAAGCGCCAGTACAGCAGCGGCTGCCGCCGATTGCCCCAGAATCATGAAGACCGGCTCCATCCGGATGGAGCCGTAGGCCGCATGAGTGGCCGACAGACATACCGGTACGATCAGGTTGGTGCATTCGCTCCGCTTCGGCACCATTGCCCGGTAGCTGATCGGATAAGGCTCGGCCAATCGGATATAGAATCCGCCCTCCGTGCTGACATGCCCGTCTTCGTTCACATAGTATTGCGTATGATGCGAATCCATGGCGAAGGAGCCCATTCCGGCCGAATCCGGCACCGGGTGCTCCCGCCTTACATCATGCTCTGTCACCACATAATCTCCGGTCATTCTGCGGGACTCCCTGATGTAGAGCTGGGAAGGCCAGTGGCCGCTGTCCCCGAATTCGTCAAGCGGCAGGCCCCACGGCTTGTAGGCCTCCCGGATCTCCTCCGGCACCCGCGGATGGTTCTGGATCGTCCAGACAACCCCCTGCTGGTAGATGCGGTGGGCCTCCCATATCTTGTCCCGCGCCGCATAATCCGCCTCCGGATAACTGTGGTTCATGCCGTTATAATCCGTAGAAATGCCGCTATTGTTATTGGAATCGGTCTTGTCCGCAGTGACCCGGTTCAGCTTGAAGAAGCGTGAGCGCTGCCCCTGCTCAATGGCCCGGAACAGAATCTCATAATCGGCTTCGTTATAGTCCTCAGGCTTGCTGATCATCAGGCGATTGCCCGGATTGTCTGTCAGACACATGCGGAAGTTATAGGCTTGCAGCTTACGGTCTCCCTCGCCGGCATCGCCGCCACGGTCCGCATTTACACGCGGGAGTAGTCCGCTTGAAGGCATTCCTTTAATGACATAGGGGTCAATTCCCGGAGGGAGCTCGTTCAGTTCAGGGCCGGGCTGAATGCCGTTTAATGTCTCTCCATACTGTGCGTTCGGCTCCCGGCCGACCACATAAGACACACCGGAATGGCCCATCAGGTCTCCCTCGTAAGAGGCGTCAATGAACATTTTGCCGTGATAGACCTTCCCGGATTCCATAGTAATGGACGTGATTCTTGAGCCTTGCCGGGTCACCCCATTCTTAAGCTCCAGCCTTTCCCCGCAGACGACTTCAAGGTTATGCTCCGCCACCCAGTCCTGCAGCACCTCAAGCGCAACCTTAGGCTCGAACAGCCAGCAAGCCCCGTCCTGCGCATATTTCTGCGCGATCCGCTGGTAGAATTCCAGAGATAAGCCGCCGACTGCCTCTTTCATTCCTACATCCGTATCACCCAGCCCTCCGGTGGTCATGCCCCCAATTCTCCGGCTCGGCTCGATGACTACCGCACTTTTGCCCATAATAGATGCCTGGACAGCCGCTGTAATGCCTGCAGCCGTTCCGCCGTATATGACAAGATCATATTGTTTCATCCGGCGTACCCTCCTCCTTGGTAACGATTTTGCCTGCAAAAATGATTATAAGCCGCTGCCCGGACCCGCGTGAATGATGGATCTTCCTGTTTCATTTGACGGATCTTACTGTTTTGCCCGGAAGGCGGGTTTCAGGAGAAAAGTCTTTTGAATTCGCGGATAGCCTATGATAAGTTGTTTGCTGAAAAACGGAATATGCCCCTGCTTCAGGAGGTAAACCAGGAGGAACTATGAAACCACAATTTCGCTATTTGGACAAACCGGCGCTTGAACCTGTACCAGGCTGTGACTGGGCCGACAAAATGGTTCTGAATCCGGCGATCATCCAGGACCCTGACTCGAATGACATTCATATGCTGTTTCGGGCAACGGGCCCGTGGCCGCAGAAGAGAAGAGAGGGCTGCCATGATCCCTATCCGATTTTTTTGGGCTATGCGCGGAGCAGGGATGGGGGAGAGACCTGGGAGGCGGACTTTTCAAGACCTGCTCTGGCTCCGGCCCTCGGGTATGAAGAGCATGAATTGTACATTACGGACATTTACGGAAAAAGAGTGCGGAATTATGCCAACGGCTGTGTGGAGGACCCCCGTATCTTCTATGTCGGGAACGAGCTGTATGTCACGGTGGCCTGCCGGGCGTTTCCCCCTGGCCCTTACTGGCTTAGCAGCCAGCAGCCTCCGGTCCAGACGCGCTTTGAATACGTGCCGGATTGGATTTTTGCCGGAGAGGGTTCGGACCCGTTCATTCAATCAGCCCGGGCGAATGATACGGTCAGCGTTCTGTACAAGCTGAATTTAGCCAAGCTGAAGGAAGGGGAATATGAAGACGCTTTCGGGTACGTAGGTCCGCTTACCGAGGGGCATATCAGCGATAACCGTGATGTGTTCCTGTTTCCTGAGAAGATGAGGATTGCAGGTAAATGGCAATATGTGATGCTGCACCGGCCAATGAATGTCCTTCCCTTTGCCGGAGGGGAGCAGGCGGGCAAGCCTTCCATTTATCTGGCAGCGGCGGAATCATTCGCGGATTTCGCTTCACCTGCGGCAGTCCACCGGCTGCTGGCCAGTCCGCTGTTAGATTGGGAGGAGAACCGAGTGGGGGCAAGCTGGCCGCCGGTCGCCCTGGGCAATCAGGAGTGGCTGGTAGCTTATCACGGGAAGAAGAATGTGCAGTTTGGATATACGCAGTCCTTCATGATCCTCAGGGAGCAGGAGAATGATTTCCCGGTCATCATCCACCGCTGCTCCGAACGTCTGATGTATGCCGAGCGGGATTGGGAGATGCCGGAGGATTACCCTACGCCTTGTCTGTTTACCACAGGAGGCATTGTCATGGGGGAGGATCTAATCATGTCTTATGGCGCTGCGGATCAGAAGGCGGGTATCGCTTGGGTTCATTTTGCGGAGTTATTGGAGTACATCCGGACATTTGATGAGAACGGCATCCTGCTGTAACGGGAGAGCCCGGCCGCTGCCGCCTGCCGCAAAGAATAGAATTCTGTCCCTCAAGAGTGAGTCTGCCGCACTCCTTTTGCGGGAGGGGTAGCCTATAATAGAGAACGAGCTCACAATACAAATGTTAATCAAAGGGGTAGAACGTATGCAGAAAAAATGGTTGGGTCTCAGCCTGAGCCTCATGCTGGCCGCCGGAATCGCCGGCTGCGGCGGGAACGGGAACAATAATAAGAGCGGCGGTGCGGCAGAGGGGACACCCGGAGCGGCAACAGCGAGTCCCACAGCTTCGGCCGCAGCAGAAACAGGTGAGCCGGTACAGCTTAAGTACTGGACGGATGACCGTCATGACCAGGAATATATCAAGGAATTGGTCAACAAGTTCAATGAGACGAACGGCGAGAATATCCAGGTGGAACTGACAGTCATGTCTGAGAATTATGCGCAGAGCGTTGACATTGCCTTCACCAGCAACCAGGCACCGGATATCCTCCGTCTGAAGAGCGGCAATACCCCCGAATTTGTCAAAAAAGGCTATCTGGCTCCGATTGACGGTTACCTGACCGATGAGATCAAAACGAAATTCGGCAGTCTGCTGATCGATGGTGTCAACCGTTTTGACGGCAAGGTATATTCTTTGGCCAATACCGGTCTCACCCTGCGCCTGATCTACAACAAGGATCTCTTTGACAAAGCAGGCATCGCTAATCCTCCAGCATCGCTACAGGAAATGGTCGATGACGCCAAAAAAATCACTGAAACCGGCAAATCGGAGGGCGTATACGGCTTTGCGTTGAACTTCAAAAGTCCAAAGTCGGCCTTTGACCGGTCAATGCGCGAGATTCTCTCCTTGAGCGGCTATCAGGGCCTTGGCTTTGACCTGAAGACTGGCCAGTTTGACTTCGCACCTTATTCCCAGGTTATCGAATATTTCAAGCAAATGTACGAGGACGGAAGCATCCTGCCGGGTGCGGAGACGCTGGATATTGACCCGCTGCGCGCCCAATTTGCCGCAGGCAAAATCGGCATGTACCTCAGCTTCTCGACGGAGCCGGGTGTATACCAGGACCAGTTCCCGACAGAGATCAACTGGGCAGGTACGCTGGCCCCAACCCTGGACGGGCAGATTAAGGGAACCTCGGAGATCGTATCCGCCGGCACCTGGCTCGGGATTAGCGCGAAATCGGCGCATCAGGAGGCCGCCTGGAAATTCATGCAGTACATGTACGGCGACGATATTCTGAAGACGTATCATGAGAAGGGCTTCGGGATTGCAGTGGTGCCGAGCATTGTGGAGCAGGCCAAAAATCCGGAGATTGGCGGAATGGAAGGCTTCCTGGTCGGCGAGCATGACTCGCTCTGGCCTGCTGTGCCGAACGTCACGCCGGAAGGCTCTACCTATGCGGATGCTTTTTTCAAATATATGCTCTCGGGCGGAGATGCCAAGGCCATTGCTGCTGATCTGAATACAAGATACAATGACGCATTGTCCAAAGCGGTCGAGAAGGGCGAGGTTACCGTTACGCCTGACCCGGCGTTTGATCCAATGAAGCCGCAGGGAGAATAACGGGTTACAGAGGGGCTTGTACGGGATTCCCGGATCAGCCCCTTTGCTTTCCCCGAAGGAGACCAATCATGATCTATAAATGGAAAAGACTTGGGGAGAACTCCCTGTTCCTGGCACCTAGCGTCATTCTGACACTCACGCTCGGCATCTATCCTCTGATCTGGATGCTACGCTATATGTTCTATGATTATGCCGGATACGGCGAGGCGCTGTTTACCGGGCTGGACAATTTCAGCCGGCTGCTGCGGGATACCCTGTTCTGGGAATCGGTGCGCAATACCTTTATCTTTGCCGGAGGGAAGCTGCTGCTGACTCTGCCGCTGTCGCTGCTGCTGGCTGTTATTCTTAACGGCAGATTGCGCGGGTCCAACTTGCTCCGGGGCATTTATTTCTTGCCGACGGTCATTAGTACTGCGGTCATCTCTGTTGTTTTTTATAACATCTTCAATTCCTATAACGGGATGGTTAACACAGTTCTGATGAAGCTGCATCTCGTCTCCCAGCCGGTCGACTGGCTTGGTCCGAAGCACGCCATGCTTACGGTAATTATTGTGGCGGTCTGGGGCGCGGTCGGCAACTATATGCTGCTCTTCCTCGCCGGGCTGCAGAGCATTCCGCAGGACCTGTACGAGAGCGCGTCCATCGACGGAGCGAACGCCGGAAGACGCTTCTGGAATATCACGCTTCCGATGCTGGCTCCGGTAGCCCAGATGGTCATTATGCTGGCGATTATCGCTTCCCTGAAGGGCTATGAGAGCATCATGGTCATCACCGAAGGCGGACCGATCGGCAAAACGGAAGT
Organism: Paenibacillus sp. FSL R7-277; assembly: GCF_000517965.1. Lineage (NCBI taxonomy): Bacteria > Bacillati > Bacillota > Bacilli > Caryophanales > Paenibacillaceae > Paenibacillus > Paenibacillus sp. FSL R7-277. The sequence continues at coordinate 29,498 of NZ_ASPX01000036.1, read as the reverse complement.
CATGTATCTCTATCTCTACAAGCTGCTATTTCCTGTATCCACCGGTTCACCGGTAACGCAGCAGCTTGGTTACGGCAGCGCCGTGGGCTTCGCCACCGCTGTGATTGTCGGAGCGGTAACCGGCCTGTATTTCTTCTTCAGCCGCAAAATGAACAAGGTGTATTAGGAGGCTTATCCAAATGAACGAATCTGTGATATCCAAGCAGCCCGGAAGGCGGCCGCAGACGGTGGACCGGACGCCTGGTACTGCCGGGAGAATCGTAACCCGGACACTGATGTGGCTTTTCCTGCTGGCAACGGCGGTCCTGACACTGTTTCCGCTGCTGATGACACTGACCGGTTCCTTGAAGACCGGGGCTGAGATGATGACGGGCGGAACTCTTTTTCCCGCCAAGCTGCAATTCAGCAACTATGCTGAAGCCTGGAAGCAGGCCAATTTCGCCCGCTATACCTGGAACAGTGCTTTTATGAGTGTGATGGTGACGATAGGGACGCTGCTGGTTGCATCCATGGCTGCTTATGTGGTGGACCGGCGTGATTTTCCGGGAAAAAGGATCTATGTCACGGTGCAGGCGTCCATGATGTTCATTTCAGTCGGGGCCATCGTCCTGCGCCCGCAGTTCGATCTGATGGTTGCGCTGCATCTGAATACCACGCTGTGGGGGGTCATTCTGATTTTGGTCAGCGCCCATTCCAGCACCTTCTTCATGCTGCAGGGCTTCTTCAAAGCGATTCCCCGGGAACTTGATGAGGCGGCGATGGTGGACGGCTCGGGCTTCATCCGCACCTTTTTCCGCATCATTCTGCCGCTCTTGACCCCTGGGCTTGGGGTGGCCGGATTGTTCGCCTTCCGCCATGCCTGGAACGAATACATTCTGCCTCTGGTGTTCACGATGACCAATCCCAAGCTGCAGACGCTAACGGTCGGACTAGCGAATCTCCGCTACGGCTCCTCCGCCGCGATGCAGATTCACCTGATGATGGCCGGGGCCTGTCTGTCCATCCTGCCAATGCTCCTGGCGTATATTCTGGCGAATAAGACCTTCATCCAGGTGACGGCGGGTTCGGTGAAGGGGTAATAAACTTTAAGATAAGCCTATGCTTCCGAAGCGAGTTTTGCGAGGTGGATTCAGGTGAAGCTACGCTATCAAAACTTTTAGGAGGATAACGATGAATTACGGACATATTACAGTACCGCAGGCAGAGGTGCCGGTCTCCCGCGAGGTGGATGTGTTGGTCATCGGCGGCGGGGCGGCAGGGATTGCCGCTGCCATCTCGGCGGCCGAAGGCGGGGCCAGCACCATGATTGTGGAGCAGCGCGGGTATCTGGGCGGAATGGGGACCGTGGCGCTGGTACCTGCCTTCTGCCCCTATACGGATAAGGTCAAGCCGATTATCCGCGGCCTCGGGCTGAAGCTGATGGAGCGGATGAAGCAGGCCTGTGATCCGGGGTATCAGGAGGAATACCGCGAGCAGCTGGACTGGGTGCCGATTGATCCTGAAGTGTTGAAGCGCGTCTATGACAATGCGGTACTGGAGAGCGGTGTGACGCCGCTGTTCCACACCTTTGTCTACGATGTGGTGCGTTCTCCGGACGGACAGACGATAGAGGGTGTAATCATTGTCAATAAATCCGGGAGATCCTTCATCCGCTGCCGTTATATCATCGACTGCACCGGCGACGGCGACGTTGCTGCCCTGTCGGGCGTGCCGTTCCAGAAGGGGGGCGGAGACGGGGAGCTTCAGCCGGGCAGCATGTGTTATCTGCTGGCGAATGTGGACCGTCCAAGCTTCAACCGCTTCCTGGCGGAGACGGGAGATACAGGTCAATTGCACCGGACGGTGGAGCAAGCCATCCTGGAGGGAGCGCTGCCGGAAGGCCGCAAATCGATCTCCGGCCTGGCCTGGGTGAGCGATCAGCTGGTCGGCGTTAACTTCGGCCATGTGTTCGGGGTGGACGGAACGAAGGCTGAGGACCTGACACACGGAGCCATTGAAGGCCGCCGGACGGTGCTGCGGCAGCTTGAATTCTTCCGCAAGTATGTGCCTGGCTTCGAACAGGCGCATCTGGTGGCAAGCGGAGAGCAGCTTGGCATCCGGGAGACGCGGCGCATCCAGGGCGATTATACGCTGACTGTGGACGACTTCGTGGCCGCGCGTTCTTTTCCTGACGATATAGCGCGCAATGCCTACTATATTGACATTCATCTGGCGACAAGCAAAAGTGATATGACCTTCAATCATCTGCCGCCGGGAGTCTCCCACGGGGTGCCTTACCGGGTGATGCTGCCGGTGGGCATCCGCAATCTGTGGGTGGCGGGACGTTCGGTGTCCTCGGACCGGGCGGTGCAAGGCTCCCTGCGCGTCATGCCGAACTGCTTCTCGATGGGCCAGGCCTGCGGCACAGCGGCAACGCTTGCACTCCGGGACGGCACGGACTCCCGCAGTATCTCGATTCCTGAGCTTCAGCAGCGTCTGCTGGAGCAGGATGTGTGGCTCGGGGAGAATTTCGTCCCGGGGGCGGCGGAGCAGGATGCGGAAGCGGGGCAGGCGCAGTGAGCGGCGCGGAGAATGTGGAGAACGTGAAGAATGTGAATAGCTTGAAGAGCGTGGAGAGTGTGAAGAACGTGGGAAGTATGGAGAGCGTGGAGCGAACGGAGAGTGTGAAGAGCGGGAAGAGTCTGGAACGCGTGGACAGTGTGGAGAGCGTGGGGAACGGAAAGAACGTGGAGAAGGTGAAGAGAGAGGAGCGCGCAGAGAGCGGGAAGAGCGGGAAGAGTGTGGGGAACGTGAAGAACGTGAAGAGTGTGGAGAGCGGGAAGAACGTGAGGAACGTGAGGAACGTGGAGAGCGTGGAGAACGTGAGGACCCTCCCTTTGCTGGAGGAGTGGTTTCACGGGGCGGTCTCACTGGAGCACCGGCAGGAGGGGATCAAGCCCTGGCGGATTCCGTACCGGGACTATGATCTATATCCGCCGGACGGGATCGGCGGCAAGGCGGAGATCTGCTCCGGTATCCGGCTGCGGCTGTCCACCGGCTCCAGGACCTTCGTACTCTGGTTTGAACCGCTGGCGGAGGACGCTTCACTGGATTGTGTGGCTGACGGCCGGCTGGTGCAGACGCTCCGGCTTGCTGCGGGGTCTGCGGAGGCCCGCTTTACTGGGCTTCCTTCAGGTATGAAGGAGCTGGAAATCTATCTGCCGCAGAACACCGGTATGACGATAAGCGGTCTTGCCATTGATGATGATGCCGTTGCCGAACCGCTGGAGGACCTGCGGCCCCGCTGGGTGACGTATGGAAGCTCGATTACCCAGTGCGTAGCGGCTTCTAGCCCGTCGCGCACCTGGCCGGTGATCGCCGCCGGGGAGATCGGCTATCACTTGACCAATCTTGGCTTCTCCGGAAACTGCCTGATGGAGCCGATGGCGGGCCGGCTGATCCGGGATCTGCCGGCTGACCTGATTACCTTGTGCGTCGGCGTGAACATCTACGGCGCAGCGTCCTCCAGCCCGCGGATGTTCAAGCCGCTGCTGATCGGCCTGCTGGAGACGATCCGGGAGAAGCATACAGAGACACCTATGGTGGTCATCTCGCCTATTTACGGAACGGAGCGTGAGACAGAGGAGAATCCGCTCGGCTTTACCCTGCCGCTGATGCGACGGGAGATCGCGGATACAGTGAAGCTGCTTCAGGCGCGGGGAGACCGCCAGCTGCATTACATGGATGGTCTGGAGTGGTTCGGTCCGGCGGACGGAGAGCTGCTGACCGATGGTCTGCACCCCGGTCCCGAAGGCTATGAGCTGCTGGGCAGCCGCTTCAGCAGCAGGCTGGCGGCTGCACTCCGGGGCGAAATGCTGCACCAGTAGAGCATCCAATCTCACTCTGAGGGTTGCTATGACCCGATTAAGTACCAGCAATAGGCTTGAGTGTATTTTGTACAACTAAATCTTCTGATGTACCGCTGAGTATGCATTTAGTTGTATTTCATACATTTAAACTGGCATCCCTACCTGGGTTATCGCCCATTCCGGCAGATTTAGTTGTACAAAGTACAGCTAGAAGAGGCGAACCTTTCTTTTCACGGTTTTTAGATGTACAGAATACAACTATCGCCGAATACTCGGTTCAAATGCAACTTTAACGTTACCATAATTATTAACTAAATTCAGTCCTTGTGCTCTATGCTCTACTAGCTGAAAATGGAAGATTTCATGTGAACATTTTATAGATTAACTATGCAAGATGATGCATAATAGGTGATGCAAAGACACTGATTACGCTTTCATCTATTAACTTACAGAGGGGAATCTGCACAATGAACGATCTGACAACAGGAACGCTGACTTCAAGTCCGGTGATGGTCCGGCATCCGCTTAACCCGATTCTGAAGCCTTCTGATGTACCCTATGGACCGGCGATGGTATTCAACGCCGGGGTGACGAAATTCAAGGGCAGATATGTCATGGTGTTCCGCAATGATTACGGGGATGAGAGCAAGGGAATCGTGGCTCCCCATCATACCACCAATCTGGGGCTTGCCTTCAGCGATGACGGCGTCCATTGGGAGGTACAGCCGGAGCCTTGCTGGTCCTGGCATGATGAAGAGGTGGTCAGAGTGTATGATCCGCGCCTGAGCGTGATCGGTGACCGCTGTTATATGTGCTTTGCGGTCGATACTCGTCACGGGCTGCGCGGCGGGATCGCTGTCACTGACGATTTCAGTTCGTTTGAGGTGCTTAGCCTGTCGCTGCCGGATAACCGCAACATGGTGCTCTTCCCGGAAACCATCGGAGGCAAGTATGTAAGGCTGGAGCGCCCGCTTCCGGTCTACAGCCGGGGCGGCCGCGACCGCTTCGATATGTGGATGAGCGATTCCCCCGATCTGAAGTACTGGGGGAACCATAAGCTGCTGCTGGCCGTGGAGCAAGTGGCTTATGCCAACGATAAGGTAGGTCCAGGTGCGCCTCCGGTGAAGACGGACAAGGGCTGGCTGACCACCTTCCATGCAGTGGATCTCGATCCTGCCCGGGGCAAGAACGGCTGGGAGGAAACCTGGAAGAAGCGCTACACCGCCGGAATTATGCTGCTGGATCTGGAAGATCCGAGCAAGATTATCGGCCGGGCGGAAGCCCCGCTGCTGGTGCCGGAGACAGCGTATGAAACTTCAGGCGGCTTCCGCAACGATGTCATTTTCCCCGGCGGGATGATCCTGGAGGACTCGGGCGAGGTCAAAATCTATTACGGTGCAGCCGATACGGTGGAATGCCTGGCCACGGCCCATGTAGACGATCTGCTCAGGCTTTGCCTGGAGCCGAAGAGATAATTAGACCGGTTATATAGGCAGGGGGCCTTCCGTTATGCGGGGGGCTCCAGCCTTTTTTTGTTGAGAAATTATGATTTACGCCGCCTGTGGATAGGTATGTACGCAAAAAATGTATAGAAGAATGCTGCAAGAAGTGCAACAATACTGCCCCATAGAAGCGGCCTCTGCCGGAATCCTGCACAAACTGCAACAAATCCAGCGATAACTTGCTCTAACTATCGAAATTTGTGCAAACAATGCAACATTGTACTTCGACCCCGTAACATTTATAGATGAATCCTGCAAAAAGTGCAACAATGCTGCCCCCCATCCAAGCAGTAGGTGAGAGAAGTCGTCAGCATCCCTTACCCGCAGGATGATTTTGTTCAAATAGGCAGCGGAATCTGCCGAATTATCATGCCCTGTCTTGACGCCGGGCCGGAGCAGCCGTATCGTACAAGTGACAAGAACCGATAACCAAAGGGAGGTACAAGGTACATGCTTCAGAAGGAAAAGCTATGAATACATTCACAGCCTATGGCCGCAAGCTCGGGCGGCAGATCGCCGGCAGGTATTACCGGATATCCATCAAACAGAGGATTTTGTTCTCGTTCATCGTACTGATCACGCTGTCCATCGGTGCAATGGGCACCTTCTCATATTGGATTGCCGCGCAGGAGATCGAGGATAATGCTTACGCCGGCAGCCGGGAGACCGTAAGCAAAACGGCCCAACTGCTGGATTCCCGCCTAAATGATGTAGCGCTGTCTGTACAGTCCCTGATGCTGAGCGATGCGTACCGCAAGATGATGCTCGATGTGTTCAGCCATGATGTGTCGAATTACTATGTACACCTGTCCGATCTGCAATATGTCCTCTCTCAGGCAATGTTCAATCAGCCGATCATTGAGAGTGTGCTGATCGTAACCCCGATTGGCGATTTCTATCCCACTACGCAGATCCGGGCCCAGGACAACTCGTTCTACGGCTCGGAATTATATGATCTGAGCAAGGAGCAGCCGGGCGGCTACTGGGCCAAAGGACATTATGACCGGTTGTTTACAGGCAGCCAGAGGGTGGTCTCCTTCGTAGTCCGGGGAATTTATGAATACCCTTACACGCCGATCAGCAATGTATTTATTGTGGTCAATATCAGGGAGAACCGGATCGATGAGCTGCTGAATACAGGCGGAGAACAAGCAGGGAGAAATTATTATCTGGTGAGCGGGGAAGGAGAAGCTGTCGTGGAGTCCCGCTGGCCGTTCCGGGGCAGGTTCCCCTGGAAGCCGGTGCTTGCAGAAGCCGGGAAAGCGGCCGATCCGCAGGATCACTACTACAGCTATGGCGGCAAGGAATATCTGGTGAATTATACAAGCTCAGCCGTATCACACGACTGGATCATCTCCGGCATGCAGTCGCGGGACCAGCTGCTGGGCAAGCTGCAGCGGGTGCAGCGGATCACCCTCTATGTCATCGTTGTTTTCCTGCTGGCGACCTGGCTCATTTCGAATAAGCTAACATCTGTACTGCTGAAGCCCCTGTTCAAGCTGCGGCGGCTGATGCGCAGAGTCGAAGAGAACCAGCTCAGTGTGGTGTATGAGAGCCGTTATGAGGATGAGGTTGCCCAGGTCGGCTTTCAGTTCAACCGGATGATGTCGGAGATTAAGACGCTGATCGCGGATGTGAAGACCAAGGAGGAGGGCAAACGGCATGCAGAGATCCGTGCCCTTACGGCGCAGATGGAGCCGCACTTTCTGTACAATACGCTCAATACCATCTATTGCAAATCGGTCATGGGCGAGAATGACGATGTAAATGAGATGATCCTGTCGTTGTCGCAGATGTTCCAGATCGGACTCAGCGGCGGCAAGGATCTGATTACCCTTGCGGATGAGCTGTCCCATATGCGGCAGTATTTCGCCATTCAGCAGAAATGCTATGAAGGTCTGTTCGAATACACGGTGACGGTAGAGGACGAGGCCCTGCTGTCCTGCCTGCTGCCGAAGATTATCCTGCAGCCGGTGGTGGAGAACAGCATTCAGCATGGCTTCAGCGACCGGACCATAGGAGGCAGGATAGACATCACGGTCAGCCGGGAGCAGGGGATGCTGCATATTTGCATTACCGACAACGGACGGGGACTTGATGCTGCACAGGTCAAGCAGGGGATGGCCACGGCTCCGCAGTCGAGGAAAGGTTATGCCCTGTTCAATATCAGGCACCGGCTGGCGCTGTATTACGGGGATGAAGCCCGTATGGATGTGGGCGGCGAGCCAGGTAAGGGATCACGGACGGATATGTGGATTCCGCCTAGGGAGGAGAGTTGAAGGATGGAACGGAAGCTGGAGCCGGAAAGGTTCAAATTATGTGTAATCGACGATATCAAAAGTGTGGTGGAGATGGTCTCGCGCAAGCCGCCGTGGCAGGAGTACGGTATTGAGGTCGCCGGTACGGCGCTTGACGGCGAAGCGGGGCTGCAGATCATCCGCGAGACCCGGCCGGACATTGTGCTGACGGATATACGCATGCCAAGAATGGACGGCCTGCAGATGACCCGGGCGATTCTGGAGGTGCTGCCGGACTGCAAGATTATTATTCTCAGCGCCTACTCGGAGTTCTCTTATGCCCAGGAAGCGATCCGGCTGGGGGCGCTTGATTTCGTGAAGAAGCCCTTTTCCCTGGAGGAGATTGTGAATGCAGTGCTGAAGGCCAGGGAGCTGTGCCGGGAGGAGCGTCAGGAGACGGCCAGACTTGCTGTGATGGAGGCGAGAATCAGGGAAAGTCTGCCTATTCTCCGCCAGGAATATCTCACCTTCCTGCTGCACCACCAGACGACAGAGACAGATGCCCGTTCCCGCTGGGCCTATCTTGATATCCCGCTGGACCAGCATGATTTCTTCGTGTTTGTCGCCGAGATCGATCATTTCGCGGAGAAGCTGGGCGGCCAGCCTGTGCAGGAGGTCGAGCTGCTGAGGTTCAGCCTGCACAATATTCTCGAAGAGACGATTTCCGCCTGGACCCGCGGCATTATTATCCGGGAGGCGACAGACCGGTACGTCTGCATCATGAACGGCTCGGACCCGGAGACCGCCGCGTTGATTACGGAAGCCTGCTGCACGAATGTAAGCCGCTTCTCGCGTCATACCATTTCTATTGGCGTGGGGCTGGGCACGGCGGCGATTCAGGGGCTGGGTACGGCGTACAGGCAGGCGCTGAGCGCCCTGGGGTATCATTTCTATACCGGGGGCAACGGGGTATTTCATTATAGCAATATCGAGAATAAACCTCTCTCGCTCCACAGCTATTCTGCCGCCGCCGAGCAGGAGCTGCTGTTCGCCTTGCGTTCCGGCAATTCCGCCAAAAGCCTGCAGGTGCTGGAGCAGTTGTTCGCGGAGCTGCTGGACAGCGGGCTTTGGCCTGAGCCGCGTTATGTGGAAAGTGTCGGCTATGAGCTGAGCTCCAGGATCTGCCGGGTCCTGCTGGAGCAGTTCCCTTACGGGCAGGTGGAGCCGCTGGAGCTCCGAATTTCCGCCCTGAAGAACCAGATGCATCCTTCCCTTCAAGATATCCGGGACCTGCTGTCCTGGCTGTGCCGGGAGGCCTGTGCGCTGGTTACGGAGGCCCGTTCTCTGGAGTCCACACGGATTATCCGCCAAGCCGTCGAATACATCCATAGTCATCTGGACACGGGGCTGTCACTGGAGCAGATGGCGAAGCAGATTAACCTTAGCCAGGGGTATTTCTCCAATCTGTTCAAGAAGGTGCAGGGAATTTCGTTCCAGCAGTATGTGATGCATGAGAAGATGGAGAAGGCGAAGGCGATGCTGATCAGCGGCCGGCAGGTTCAGGAGATCGCCCAGGATCTCGGGTATGAGCACAGGCGCTATTTCAGTGAGGTATTCAAGAAATATACGAGCATGACTCCGTCGGAGTTCAAATTGCATTATATTGGAAAAGAATAGCAATCAGCAGGGGAGGAATTTCCGCAGGGCGGAGATTGCCTCCCCTGTTTGTATACAACTCCTACAGAAATCTGCCCTTAATGTGGGCTTACCCGCCTTATCTGAATCCGCCTATAGAACTATAATCAAGTTGTAAGCGAATACAGCAGGGTATATAAGGGGGCACTACCAATGATGAAGCGTACGCTAATGACATCTCTGAGCCTGGTCCTGGCACTCGGCTTGGCAGCCTGCGGCAATGGTAACAGCGGCGGCAATGCAGCTGAAGGCAAGGGAGAAGGGGCGAAGGCCGGTTCGGGGGAAAAAACTAAAATCAGCTATTGGACAGGCGACCGCCACGATGCGGATTTTATAAAGGAGAAGGTAGCCGAGTTCAACGCATCCAATCCTGACGGGATTGAAGTGGAGCTGGTCGTCAAGGGCGATGACTTCGATACCGCACTCGATCTGTCCTTCCAGACCTCGGATGCGCCGGATGTGATCCGGGCGAAGGAGAATACCATCCAGACCTTCTACAAAAAAGGCTTTCTCGCTCCGATTGACGAGTTCCTGAGCGATGAGATGAAGACGAAATTCCCGGCCATGCCGGATCTGAATGAATTTGACGGCAAGCGTTACAGTCTGCCGAACTACGGAACGACCATGCGTCTGGTGTACAACAAGGATCTGTTCGCCAAAGCGGGCATTGAGCATCCGCCGACTACCTTACAGGAGCTGGTGGATACAGCCAAGAAACTGACCGAAGCCGGCAAAGCGGACGGCGCTTACGGCTTCGCCCTTAACTTCAAGAACCCCGGCAGTGCGTTCGCACGTTCGGCGCGGGTGGTTGCGGAGATGAGCGGCTATGGCGGCTTCGGGTATGATTTCAAGACGGCCCGCTATGACTTCAGCGGCTTCGAGCCGATCATCAATGCTTTTAAGCAGATCAAGGACGACGGCAGCATGCTGCCGGGTGTAGAATCGCTGGATATTGATCCGCTGCGGGCACAGTTTGCGGAAGGCAAGATCGGAATGTACATGTCCTACTCCTCGGAACCGGGCGTCTACAAGAATCAGTTCCCGGCCAAGATTGACTGGGCGGCTGCTCCAGTTCCGACCATCGACGGCAATGTGAAGGGGGCTTCCGGCTTCCTCGGGGGCCAATGGCTGGCGCTCAGCTCGAAATCAGAGCATAAAGAAGCAGCCTGGAAGTTCATGGAGTTCATGTACGGCGATCAGGTGCTGACGGATTATCAGGAAAAAGGCTTCGGCATCTCCATGGTTCCGTCCATCAGCGCAGCAGCCAAGACACCGGATGTGAACGGCATCGAAGGCTTCCTGCCGAACAAGTACGATGGAGTGTGGCCGGTCTATCCGTCTGTAGCACCGGAAGGCATGAAATCGGATGACGCCTTCTTCAAATATATGCTGAACGGCGGCGACCTGAAGGCGATTATCGCTGATCTGAACAAACGCTATAATGCTGCACTGGACAGTGTGATTGCGAATGACGGCGTGAAGGCCGAGCCGGATGCCGGCTTTGATCCCGCCGCTCTGGGCGGCAAGTTCGCCAAATAGACAAAAGGTTAGGGATAGAGATATATAGGCCGGGATAGCGGGGGATGAGGGAGCAGCTTCCTCATCCCTCTGCTCTGGCCGTAAAGGAAAGGAGCCGGAAGAAACCAGATGAACAAAACGAAACATGCCTTATTTTCATACAGCTTTATCTTTCCAAGTGCCTTGCTTACGTTGGTCCTCGGGATTTACCCGATTGCCTGGGCGTTCCGCTATATGTTCTATGATTACAAAGGGTTTGGAACGGCGCGGTTTACCGGTCTGGCCAATTTCAGCCGCATTCTGAAGGATACCCAGTTCTGGGATTCGGTGGTGAATACATTTGTTTATGCAGGCGGCAAGCTGCTGATCACCATTCCGCTGGCCCTGCTGCTGGCCGCCATATTGAACCGGGGGCTGCGGGGCAGACAGCTGCTGCGGGGGATTTTCTTCATGCCTACCGTCATCAGTACCGCGGTAATGGCCGTAGTCTTCTTCACGATTTTCAACTCATATAACGGAATTCTCAACCAGTTCCTGATCCGCTCGGGCCTCTCCGATTCGGGTGTGGACTGGCTGGGGCCGAAATATGCCATGCTCACTGTCATCCTGGTTGCGGCCTGGGGGGCGGTCGGCAATTACATGCTGCTCTTCCTCGCCGGTCTGCAGAATATTCCCGAGGATGTGTACGAGGCTTCTTCTCTGGACGGGGCAGGCAAAATCCAGCAGTTCCGCTATGTCACCCTGCCGATGCTCGGGCCTGTCATGCAGATGGTTATTATGCTGGCGATCATCACAGCCCTGAAGGGCTACGAGAGCATCATGGTACTGACTGAAGGCGGACCTGTAGGCAAGACGGAGGTCATGTTCCTGTATTTGTACAAATTATTTTTCCCTGTCGGCGGGGGCAGCGCGGCGGTTCAGGTCCAGGAGTTCGGATACGGCAGTGCGGTCGCCTTTGTGTCTGCGGTCATTGTAGGGATGATATCACTCATTTATTTCTACGCATCCAGACGCATGAATCAGACCGATTGAGGAGAGAGGCTATTATGAGACTAAGAACCATACTGGGCAAAATCATCCTGTGGATTTTTTTGCTGACCGTTGCATTTGTCACCCTGATTCCGGTCGTGATCACCATCCTGGGCTCCTTCAAGACCAATGCTGAGCTTACTGCGGGAGCGACTTTCCTGCCGGAGAGCTGGCACTTCTCGAACTATGCCGAAGCCTGGTCGCAGGCGAATTTCTCCAGATATACGCTGAACAGCCTGATGGTTTCTCTGGCGGCAGTGGTCGGCACGCTTCTGGTATCATCCATGGCGGCTTATGTAGTGGACCGGATGGATTTTGCCGGCAAAAAATTGTATATCGGACTGCAGTCCTTCACCATGTTCGTGGCTGTAGGGGCGGTTGTGCTGCGTCCGCAGTTCGATCTGATGGTTAAGCTTCATCTGCACAACAGCCTGTGGGGCGTGATATTGATTCTGATCTCCGCCCATGCTTCGATCTTCTTCATTCTGTTCAGCTTCATGAAGGGGATTCCCCGCGAGCTGGACGAGGCGGCGCTGATCGACGGCTGCTCCCCGGGCCGGACCTTCTGGCGGATCATTCTGCCGCTGCTCGGACCCGGACTTGGCGTAGGTGCCTTATTCACCTTCCGCGGCGCGTGGAATGAATATCTGCTGCCGCTCGTCTTCACGATGACGAAGCCGGAGCTGCAGACGCTGACCGTCGGGCTGGCGAACCTGAAATACGGGATTTCGGCCGCTTCCCAGACCCACTACATGATGGCGGGCGCCTGCTTGTCCATTCTGCCGATTCTCGTCGCCTATCTGTTCGCCAACAAATCCTTCATGCAGATGACCGCCGGTTCCCTGAAGGGGTAGCTGTACGGCTCTGCACAGACTATAGACAACATGAAACAATCAACATTCAACATTTAAGGAGGTACACCCCATGACACTACACATTCCGGCGATTCTGCAATCCGCCCCGTTCATCCGGCGGTATCCGGGGAATCCGGTGCTGGATGCAGCGAAGGTTCCTTACCCCACCGCACTGGTATTCAATGCCGGTGTAACGAAATTCAACGGCAAATATGTGATGATCTTCCGCAATGATTACGGCTCACTGGCCGATCAGACGCTTGAGCCGCACCACACCACGGATCTCGGCATTGCCTACAGCGACGACGGGCTGAGCTGGACCGCCGGCCCGAAGCCGGTGTTCAAAATGCACGATGAGGAAATTATCCGTGCCTACGACCCGCGCCTGACCGTGCTCGGCGGCCGCTGTTATATGTGCTTTGCCGTGGACACACGCCATGGCATCCGCGGCGGAATTGCCGTCACCGATGATCTGGAACACTTCGAGGTACTCAGCCTGTCCACACCGGACCTGCGCAATATGGTGCTGTTTCCCGAGCTGATTGGCGGCAAATACGTCCGGCTGGAGCGTCCCTTCACGGTGTACAGCCGCGGCGGCCGGGATCGTTTCGACGCCTGGATCTCCGAGTCGCCGGACCTTGTGCATTGGGGCAACTCCAGCCTGCTGCTCGCCGTCGAGCAGGTGCCGTTTGCCAATGACAAGGTCGGTCCGGCCGCGCCTCCCGTCCGGACGGACAAGGGCTGGCTGACCACCTTCCATGCGGTGGATGTAGACCCGGCCCGGGGCAAGCACGGCTGGGAAGACACCTGGAAGAAGCGCTACACCGCCGGAATTATGCTGCTGGATCTGGAGGACCCCCGCAAGGTAATTGGCATGAGCAAGCAGCCGCTGCTGGCACCGGAGACGGATTATGAGATTGGCGGGGGCTTCCGTAATCATGTGATTTTCCCCGGAGGAATGATTCTGGAGGATGACGGTGAGGTCAAGATCTATTACGGCTCTGCGGATACGGTAGAATGCCTGGCGACTGCGCATGTAGATGATCTGCTCCGGCTCTGTCTGGAGCCGGGGGAATAGATGGAGCTGGAAGCTGGCTGAAGGAGGGAATGAGGAGCGGTAGTGGTGGGATGGTGCATAAAGTGCAACAATGGTAGCTTAATAGGAGCGACTTGAGCGGAGAGTGTGCATAAAGTGCAACAATTCTAGTACGATAGTAGCAACCGTGGGCAGAATGTGCAAAAAGTGCAACATTGCAGCTCAATGGGAGCGACTTGAGCGGGGAGTGTGCTTAAAATGCAACATTTCTAGCTCAATTGCAGCGACCGTAGGCAGATTGTGCATAAAGTGCAACAATGCAGCCCCATAGGAGCAGCCAGCGCAGGAATCCTGCACAAATTGCAACAACACAGATCCAATTAGCACCGGTTCGCCGAAATTCCTGCAAAATCTGCAACAATAGCTCCACAGCCAGTAACCAATGTAGAGAAATCCTGCAAAAGGTGCAACCTTGCCGGAACCCAGCCAAACCCGCTAACTGAAAGCGGGCGTTGGGGCGGGAATAAGATGTAAAAGTGCACCTGAATTGGCCGAAAGTTGGCGATGGGTGAGAATGAGGTGTAAAAGTGCACTTGAGTTCAAGTTGGCGTTGGGCAGAGTAAGGTGCAGAAGTGCACCTTATCCCGGCCTAAAGCAGGCGCAGGGCGGGAATGCGGTACGCCCTCTCAGCTCGTCAACTGGTGCAGCACCAGAGCACATGCGCCTGTTGCGACAGCACGCTCGCCCAGGCTGCTCCGGGTGAAGCGGACGTTATATTGTCCGCGGTAATAGGTCCGCTCCAGCGCGATCCGGGTGGCAGTCTCGTAGAAATCTGCGGCCAGGAACAGCGGGCCGCCGAGGATGACTTCCTCCGGGTGGAGGATGTTAATCAGGTTCGCCAGTCCGATGCCGCAGGGTACGGCCATCTCTTCAAATAACCGGACCATCACAGGATCGCGCTCCCGGAGCGCTTCCAGCAGATGGACGAATTCCAAAGCCTCCGCATGCTCTGCCAGAGCACGGAGGCTTGTGCTGCTGTCCAGCCGCCAGGCCTCGCGGGCCTGTCCCTCCAGCGTCCGGACCGACACATAGCTCTCCCAGGCCCCGGCGTTGCCGCCGGGAAGCTGCGGCGGTACTCCCGCGCGGTCAATGATCATCTGCCCGACCGCTCCCTCGGTATCGATTATGCCGTAGAGCAGCCGCCCATCGTTCATAATAGCGGAGCGCAGGCCGATTCCGGCATGGAGATAGAGAAGGTGCTGCTGCATCCGGTTGCTGCCGGCCCAGTATTCGCCGAGCAGTGCCGTATTGGCTCCATTATCCAGATAGACAGGCACCCCCAGGCGCTGCTCCAGCTGTTCCTTGATATGTACTTGTGACCAGCCCTCTGCAGGAAAACGGGCCGGATTCAGGATAACTCCGGCTGTGCGGTCCAGCGGACCAACCGCGCCGATGCCCAGACCGGCGACCCGGCTAAGCTGGACAGAGGCTGCGTCAAGCATCTGTAAGCCTTGTCTGTGGAGCGACTCCATTAGAAGCTCGGGGGTAAGCCCTGCATCCATGCTCCAGGTATGCTCGCCCAGCAAGCGCAGATGAAAGTCTGTCAGCACAAGCTTGGCATGGGTACGGGAGATCTCCAGCCCCAGCAGATAAGCGTAAGATGGATTCGTCTCATAGAGGGTAGGGCGGCGTCCTCCGGTGGATTCGCCGAAGCCGACCTCAACCAGAAGCTCCTGGGACAACAGTTCATCCAGGATGCGTGTTAACGTGCTTATGGTCAGTCCGCTTTCGTCCAGCAGGGTCTGCTTGGAGACGGTACCGTGTTTTCTGACCGTGAAATAGATCTCTCTGGCTTTGGGATTGGCGATGATTTCATGAATAGGCAGCACAGATGGTTCTCTCCTTATGAAAAGACTATACCTGACGAATGGACTACATCTGCTTCAACAATGACATAAAAAGCAGGGTGCCGCAACTATCACAAGGAGAGTGTAAGCGCCATTTCGAATATGTAGCCGCTGCCGGGGAGAGACACAGGACGGTCAGGCAGCATATGAGGATAAGCAGGCGTTAGTGGCGAGGATTGTTCATCCTAGAGCAGCGCCTTGAAGGAATGGCGGATCACATCGCCGCGGCTGATGATGCCGACCAGCACATGGTTCCGTTCAACGGGAACCTTTTTGATTTGCTTTTTGCCGAGGATGGTGGCGATGGCTTCAATATCTTCTTCGGCATGTACAGTGATGACCTTCTTCTTGGCGATAGCCATTACGTTCAGACCCAGCAGCTTCTGCGCCCGTTCCTCGAACAGATCATTATCCCCGACGAACACATTAATCTGGAAAAAAGAATCCACAATCAGATCCTCATGCCTGCCGATATAGCGCATAATATCCCCGTCGCTGAGGTAGGCGACAATCTCATTCCGGTCATTCACGACAGGCATACCGCTGATCCGGTGGGCAATACATTTCTCAATAAAAGTCCGTACGGTGTCTTCCTGCTTAACCTTGTACACCTGACGGACCATGAATTCATGGGCTTTCATACCGGTTCCCCCTGAAAATTAGCTTTTGCAGAAATAAGTTGTATCATGAAAGTATATACTTGTATTATACAAGTGGAAAGAGTAAAGTCAATGAATAAAAGAGAAGAGGGGCAACCGGCATGGACAAACATTCAATTGAGACAATAGAGCTGGAAATGGCGGTTCTGTTCCGCCGTCTCACTTCAATTACCACGTTCAAAAAAATAGGTAATCTGGATCGTGCGGCCTACCTGCTGCTGCATCACATTGCCTCTCGTGAAGGAACTGCCGGGATAAAGGCAATCTCCGATGAGTTTCAGTTGGATATTTCTACGGTCAGCCGACAGGCTGCCTCACTGGAGAGTAAGGGGTACATCACCCGGGTACCGGACCCTGTGGACGGGCGGGCTTATTCGCTGCAGATTACAGAGACGGGCAAAGCGAGTCTGGAGGAGAACCGGCAGGTCCGGCAGGAGATGATCGAACAACTGCTAAAGGGCTGGTCGGAGGAGGAGGGGCATTCTTTCGGGGAGCTGCTGCGGAAGTTCAATGCGGCTTTTCTGGAGGAGGGCTGATGGTTCGCGGAAGTCTCTGGAAGCTCCCGGAGAGATCACAGCAAAAGGGCCGTCCGCAACGTTATTTCACGCTGCGGACGGCCCTTTTCATAGTATTCAGGCAACGGAACAGGCATCAAGCAAAGCCTGCATTCCCGCTCATCCCCACCCACAGCGGGGATTGCTCCAGACAAGCGGCGAGCTGGAGCAGCAGGTCCTCGCGCCCTTTGGAGGCCATGACCTGGACGCCGATCGGCATTCCTTCGGCCGTAAGATGCGTCGGCACGCTCATGGCGGGCTGGCCGGTCAGGTTGGCAAGCTGGGTGAAGGGCGTGTACGTCAGGCTCGGCTCGAACATCTCGTAGATCATCCGCCGCTGCGCGTCCTTCGGCAGCCCGCTGATCTGCATCAGCTTCTCTGTCTCCGCCGTGGTCTGGGTCAGCTCTCCGACCTTCGGGGCGGAGTCTGCATTAGCCGGAGTAATATACAGATCGAAGCGGTCCATCAGCGCGGCCATTTGCGCAGCGGCTACATCCCATTCGTGCAGACTGTGCACGAATTCTGCCGCCGAGACCTGCTTCCCGGCTTCGGCCAGCACCCAGGTGACAATATCCACTTCCTCTGCCTTAATTGCATGGCCCATGGCGCTCTCCAGCGACAGGAACATGGCGGATACTTCTCCGGCGTTCATCGTATAGTAGTTGTCCATCAGCCGCACCCCGTTGACCGGGCTCAGCTTCTCTTCCACTTCATAGCCCTCGGACTCCAGCCACTTGACCGTCTTCAGCACGGCCTCTACCGCCTCAGCGGATACCGGTGTTCCCACCGGCGAAGCGGTGGTGAAGGCGATCCGCAGCTTCCGCTGCGCAGGCCTCAACAGATCGTCCAGGTAGACGCCCGGATACAGCGGCGTCTGAAAAGCTGCTTCCGGCTGCACCACCTGCAGCAGATCCAGCATCGCGGCGCTATCCCGCACAGAGCGGGTCAGCGCAAAATCAATCGACGCGCCCTGCCACTGGCGGCCGATTCCCGGGCCGACCGGCGTACGCCCGCGCGTCGGCTTCAGCCCGAACAGGCCGGTGAACGAGGCCGGTATGCGGATGGAGCCGCCGCCGTCACTGGCTCCGGCGGCCGGGACGATCCCGGCGGCAACCGCTGCCGCCGCACCGCCGCTGGAGCCGCCGGGTGAACAGGCGGGGTTCCAGGGGTTGCGGGCCGGGCCGTGGAGCAGGGGCTCGGTGATGTTTTTCAGCCCGAATTCCGGCGTATTCGTATGGCCCAACGGAATGAAGCCGCCACGCCGGATACGGGCCACATAGTTAGAGTCCCTTTTCGCTACATTGTCCTTCATCAGCAGAGCGCCCGAGGTCAGCGGTTCGCCGCCAATCGCCTGGGAGATATCCTTCAGCAGGAAGGGGACGCCGGCGAACGGACGGGGGGTATCCCCGGAATCAAGGGGCATCCCCGCAGCCTCCTTCAGCGCGGCCTCCCGGCGGGTGCGCACCACCGCATTCAGCAGCGGATTCACCTCATCCATCCGGGCAAAGGCGGCTTCCACAAGCTCACTTGCAGAGACCTCCCGTGCCTTCACTAGGGCGGCAAGCCCCAGCGCATCATAACCGGAATAAGCAGACAACGACATAGGTATAACCTCTTTCTGGCAGGAACAGGCAGGCTACATAGTGGTCAGGCTATAGCTGCAGTCTCGCGCATAGTATATTGCGTTATAAGGAGGGCAGAGACTTTTCAAGTGCGCTCATCTGTAAGATATTGCTTCACTGGAGGCGGCGTATACTCTGCGAACTGCTGCAGAATGCCCTCCGGCGTGGTAGCGTTCAGCATGATGGAATGATGCTTCTCCTGCATGAATTGTTCCCGGGCCATGTTGCTGAACAGGGCAATCAGCGGATCATAATAATGATTCACATTAAGCAGTCCGCAGGGCTTCTGATGCAGGCCGAGCTGCGCCCAGGTGAAGATCTCGAAATACTCTTCCATCGTGCCCGGGCCGCCCGGCATAGCAATGAATCCGTCCGCCAGCTCAGACATCTTAAGCTTCCGTTCGTGCATAGAGTCTACCATAATCAGCTCTGTCAGACGGGTGTGCTCGATTTCTCTTTGCTTCAGAAAATGCGGCAGCACCCCGATCACACGGCCTCCCGCCTGCATTACGCTATCCGCAATAGCGCCCATCAACCCTACAGTAGCTCCGCCATAGATCAGCGTAATGTTACGTGCGGCAAGCTCCTTGCCGAGTAGAATAGCGGATTCCTTGTATACGGGCGAAGCCCCTTCACTGGAACCGCAGAACACTGCGATACTCTTCATAAGCTGCTGACTCTCCTTTGTCTTAATATCTAAAAATGCTTGGTGTATGTGTATCTACAACAAAGATACCATACGATGTTGTGCGTTAGAAGGATATGCTTAATGTTTAACTCTGGATTACATTCATTTTACAAAGGGGTCTATGTACAAAAGGAGCCAACAGAAGTTGTTGGCCCCTTGCAGATGCTCTTAATGGACAGGGGTTAATTCGGCGACTAATTGTACGGCTTTGGCGGCATCGATGCGTCCATAGCCATACCGGTCATGCCAACTGCCCGACATGGGTCTTGCTGATTTGAGGAGAATTTCCTGAATTTCCTCACTGGATAAAGAAATGCCGTGGGCCAACGCCTCTGCGAGCATCAGGGCAACAATACCGGTTACAGCGGGAGCTGCCATACTGGTGCCCATCATAGGAGTAACCTTATCTATTGATCCTGATTTAGCGGCCATAACCATGAATTGTTCACGTTCATTTTGCGTAGCATTTCCTCCAGGAGCACTAATCTCCGGCTTTTGTCTTCCGTCACGTGTCGGACCGGCGCTAGAGAAGAAGGAAAGTGGTGTGCCTGCTTCTTTGGCGCTGTATGAACCGACAACGACTGTTTTTTTGCCGCAGCAGATTGAACCAAGGGTATGCGTATTATCCAGCGGTTTTTCAAAATGGGACTGGCCAATATCATCCCGCTCAATCCAGGCATGATATTTACCCGAACGGATCTTCACTCCGCGAAGTCTAAGTATCCATGCACCGGCCGGTAAACTGCTCTCCATGAAGATATTCATGACGTTGTCACCGTTGTTCGGATCTTGTTTCCGGTGGGAGATGAAGATCAGGATTTCATTCCGGTTCCCGACTGCCTGGTGATTCGTGCCGAGCTTAACCTCACCGAGGTTATCCCCATCCGGAGTGATGAATTGGCAGGATAATTCATCTGCTGCATCGTACCAAAGCTCGATTTCGTTAGAGGTACGGTCTGATCGTTCCACGATCCAGCGAAGATCCTTCACCTCATTCTGGCGGATTGTACCACTGGCGTGTATGCCATCGGTGTAAGAGTTGCTGGCGGCCAATACGATGGCCCGATTGTTAGCAGCGGTTAGGAGTGTATCGAATCCTACCTCAACCAGAGAAGTGCCGTCATGGGGGCCGCCGTTGGTACCCAGACTTATATTGGTAACACACGGCCGGTCTCCGGCGAGCTTATAGATGTATTGCAGAGCCTCCAGCAGATGCACTGAACCCCCGAAATCTCCTTTGACCGCGTCCGGTCCCGACCATGGAACATCATCGGCATTCAATTGTACAAAAATGATATCTGCCTGAGGAGCAGTACCGGGAACATTAGTTCCGTTACCGTTGCCCGCAGCAGTATCCATAACGTGTGTTCCGTGCCAGGGCTCATTTTCATGTTTGGGATCAGAAAGATGTAATGCCGCGAACGGATCATCTGTTTTCAGAGCACGGTTTAATTCGCCCTGTGGAAAGACTTTGCCGTAACCAAACTCGGTATCACTGGAATTAGGAACCGTCTGATCCCAATAGCTAAGTATCCGGCTTGTCCCGTCTGAATGGATAAAGTTCTTATGGGTAAAGTCACATCCATAATCTACAATCCCTACGACCACCCCTTTTCCGCCGTGGCTGTTGGTATTTTGATTCAGCAAGTCCGCCCGGGCCTTAGTTTCTTCAATGGTCCTAAAGAGCTGGGGCTTCAATAATTGTGATGACTTCAAGCTCATTACCGCCGGTGAATTGCGGATCTGTTCAATCTGATCGGCGTCAATCCGGGCGGTAACGAGCCGTACATTCTCCTGCTCCTCAGGAACGCTGCCCAAGTCGGCAATTTGCCGGACTCCGGACAGATTTTTCCACACCTCCATATCCTTCACCTTGGCGATAACCGCGATTTCGCGGGTATCCGCTGTCTCCGTTGATTCTGCGTTGAACAAATGCGGATGAGCATCCTTGTGTTCACTTTGATTAAAGGCAATGACCCGCTGCAGTCTTGGATCAAGCTTAGTAGGGATCTCACTCGTTGTTTCTTTGAGTTTCATTTCATGTCTCCTTTAGCTGGTTAGTGTACTGGAAAATACAACGTCCATATACTTTCACTAATTTGAATTTTTATAAAAGCCATTTTATTCAAACCGATACATCCTATGGGATATGAACAATACAGCATGAAAATTATGGTCATTCATGCACGGTCATTCTTATTAAATGCATAAATGCATGTCGTCAAATAAACAATTATGTAAAAAAAAGTAAGTATCATCAAGTTAATGATTTCACATAATACCTGCGTTCTTTATTGGGAGGTACCCAAAAAAATAAATTGTAAGGGGTGAACAATGAATGTTCATATCCAACGAATCAGGAAGCAAGACGTATTCACTGGTTGGAAAACGATATGCAGCTGCGAACAATACCCCTTTGACACCGGATGATTACCGCGATCTGGTGAAACGCCGTGCGGTTTCCATTCTGCATATTACTCCTGATGAGCAGGAGTGGCAGGGGAACGAAGAGCTCAGAAGAGAAACCGAGCAACTGATTATGGAGAAAATTCACCGTGACAGCAATCTGCTGCCCATTGATTTTTTGAGCAAGGGAGTTGAACGCGCCAAAGCGGTCTGCCGGATTGTAACACCTGCGGGACTTGGAACCGGATTCTTGATTGGCCGTGGGCTGGTGATGACTAACCATCATGTGCTGGCAAGCGTCGAGGAAGCAACTGGTAGCCAGGTTGAATTCGGATATGAAGAGAATGGGAAGATCGTCAAGCTTGCACTGAAGCCTGAGGAATTTTTCATCACTTCACCTTTTGAAGAATTGGACTTCTCGATCGTAG
Source organism: Paenibacillus sp. FSL R7-277 (assembly GCF_000517965.1). Lineage (NCBI taxonomy): Bacteria > Bacillati > Bacillota > Bacilli > Caryophanales > Paenibacillaceae > Paenibacillus > Paenibacillus sp. FSL R7-277. The sequence goes on along the minus strand of NZ_ASPX01000036.1, from coordinate 7,515 downwards.
CCTGTGAGACTGCCGGGATTGAGGATGTGATTCCTGTGAAGCTGATGCGGAGTCCGACAACGATTACCCGTGGAGAATATGTTAATATTATCCAGCATCCCAAGGGCAGGCAGAAAGAGATTGCTCTGCAGGACAACACAGTCAGCTATGTCTATGAAAAAGTGATTCATTATACGACCGATACGGAGCCGGGCTCCTCGGGTGCAGCAGTGTTTAACAACCAGTGGCAGCTTGTTGCCTTGCATCATGCAGGCTGGTATACAGACAATGATCAGCAGCAGGCAGTGAATGAAGGCATAAGGATCTCCGCAATCGTTGCCAAACTTGTAGCTCTTGCCCAAACTGGTGATTCTGCTGCTCTGCAGCTGACACAGAAGCTTGAAGGCACTTCGCCGTATCTGGGATTCTACGATGTTGAGGGGCTGGTGGATAACCGCAGAGAGCTTGCTGAAATCGAAATCCCCTCCTTCAAAGGAGATAAACGGTTCGCGGATATCGGATTCTGGAATATCGAAAACTTCAACAATAGCGTAAGTGAACAGCGGATTAAGGATGTTGCCCATTTAGTGGCGGATATGTCGATGGATACGCTTGGCCTTGTTGAGGTAGAGCGGGGGGCGCTGGACCGGCTGAGACAAGAGCTGAAGAATCGCGGAGCTGCTATGGACTACGTGTACCTTGATGCGGATGGGGGGCAGGATCTTGCGGTGCTGTACGATACGACCACGGCTAATGTTGAGCTCAGAACTGACATTAACCTGAAGTACGGCCGGCTGCTGCGTTCAGAAATCAACGGTAAAACTGCTTTTCCGAGAGAGCCTCTATTCGCAAAATGTACAGTTAGAGAAGAGGGCCAGAATGTTGAATTCCTGAAGATTGTGGTGCATCTGAAAGCCATGCGTGATGCGGTAAGCACCGAAAGACGAACGCTTGCCGCCCAGACATTGTCAGTCATCATTGAGGATCTGAAGCGTACAGAAGAGTTCAAGGAGCTGCCTATTCTACTGGGTGGAGACTTAAATGATGATGCAGGCAGTGTGTCACTGAGTCCGGTGATGAACATGCCCTCAGTGCTTACGCTAACCCTTGACGATGCGCAGGCAGGTCATATCTCTTACATTGGTGATCATAAGTCGCTGATTGATCACATCATTATTACCAAGGATACCAGGGCAGGAGTTATCAGCTTCGACGGAAAGCAGGATGACGCCGGAATCGTCAGATTTGACAAAAGCATGCCTGATTATGCTTCGAGAATCTCAGATCATGTTCCAATCGTGCTACGGATCATCTATAAAGACAGCAGCACCGAGCAGGATAACCTGAGGATTCCTTCAGTGCCGAGTGTGGTTTGGGCGCAGGGAAATACGATGGAGCATGCGCTGCTCAAGCTTCAGCTGAACCGCTTCAGACTCGAAGAGGAGCGGGGATATTACGATGCCGAGAAGGATAAATTCGATATTGTGAACTACTATCGCAGCGTGGATCTCCAGTCCGGGGGAGGCCAGGTGTTCCGTCAGCTGCATCAGCTGATGCTTGAGACCCATAACAGCATTTTCTCCTACCCGGCAAGCCGGACGCAGCTATATGCCGGAGTCGATATCCGCGAGGATGGCAGTCTGCACAGCCTGTATTCAGGAGAGAAGCTTGATGCAGAAGAACTGATCCGGGAGGATCACCGTACCGAACGGCTGCGGAAGGAGTTCATGGAGAGCCTTGCCCTTCACGGCCAGGAGGAGGAGGAAGGGTTCCAGGAGCTGATCGATGAGAAATTCGGGTTCAATGTCGAGCATGTTGTTCCCCAGTCCTGGTTCAGCAAAAGCTCGCCTATGCGGGGCGATCTGCACCACTTATTCATCTGTGAGAAGGAATGCAACAGCTATAGAAGCAACATTCCATACTATGATTTTGCTGACTATAATCCGGAAGCTTACCGGGAAACCGTCCGGAATGCCTGCGGGAAACGCGGCGGGATGATCCGCTTTGAGCCGGAGAGCGGCAAGGGGGAGGCAGCGAGAGCGGTTTTGTACTTCCTGGTACGGTATCCGGGTAAAATCGAACGGCAAAATGAGCGGATTGACATTAAGCTGCTGCTGGGGTGGCATAAGGAGCATCCGGTGAGCCTGCATGAGAAGCACCGCAATCAGCTGATCTTTGAATTGCAGGGCAATCGCAATCCCTTCATTGATCTGCCTGAAATTGCAGATCAAATAGAGTTTTAACCAAGAGAAATAAGGAGGCGGCAACGTAATGAACATGACTGGTACCGGAATTAATCAACCGCCTGCAGAAATGGTAAACCAGCTTCAGCAAGGCGGTTATGTGCTGTATTTCCGCCATGCCCAGCCGGCTGAGACTTCTGGTGATCCGGGCTTAAGCGCGGAGGGGCAGGAAAAGGCGGCATTACTAGGCAACTGGATGAGGGAACAGAATATTAAGCTAAGTCTTCCTGTGTTAACCAGTCCTACGCATCGGACACAGGAGACAGGGAAGGCTGCTTTTCAAAGTATCCGGGTTGAAGAAGCTCTGGCTCATATGGATACATTGTTTATGGAGAATCCGGCCGGTGAAGCAATGGTGATGAAGACGCGCCTTGTGAGCCTGTTGGAATCCATTCCCTCAGAGAGCACTAATACAGTGCTAGTGGCGCATAGCTTTTCCTTTAATAATCAGATCAAAGCCAGACCTTACCTCGGATTGATTTTGCTTAAGCCTAAGGGTGAAGGGCAAGGTTATGAGATTGCTGATGCATTTGATTTTTAACTAATAAGGAGATGTCTCCAATCATGCCCGAAGGAATATCTTTTGAATGTAAGCTTTTCCTTGACCCTAAGCAGGTGCTGCTGGGGGGAGATGGACAACTGCTTCCTAAAGTTGCCGGTCTCTCCTTTGAACTCAAGGACAAAATGCAAATTCATCTGATGGATACACCAAAGTTAGAGCTTTATGAGACGGGGTGGATTGTCCGTAGCCGTTTCAAGGAAGAGAAATGGGAGCTTACCTACAAGAGACGTATCAGGGATTACCAGAGTTTGGATCGTGCAATGAAGCAAGCAGTCGCTGAAGGATTTACACCCGGTGAATATGAGGCCGAAGTCGAGTGGGGATACACGAAACAAGCGTTATCTCTGGCAAAAGACTTTGACATTGCTCTGGAAGACCAGCCTGAGGGACAATGGAAGCAACTGATCCTAGACAAAGCCCCGCAGCCTTTTAAAAACAGCAGTGTCTTCAAGTCTATAGCAGATACCCGGGTAACGGGTCCTATCCGGTCCGAGAAATATAATAGTAAGTGGGAACAGGAGAAAGTTCACCTGGAAGTCTGGACCATCGGGGCAGAACGTATCGCTGAAGCAACAATGAAAATAAAGAACGCGACCGATACCGAAGCAGCGGACAAGCATCAACAATTCATTACTCTGTTCAAAGAGGCTAATCTGCTGCTCGAGCAGGATATTTCCAAAACCAAATGGGCACTTGAGAAATTAATGAAGGCTCATACACCACAAACTACACATTAAAGGAGACGAGTATAATGCCACTGAATCCATATGGCGTACTAAAAGGAAAAATCATCAAAGGAATACCTGCACCTCCCACAGGCGACAGCACCCCGCATTATCATGCTGTGGTCAAGGCTGCCGGCAGAGAATACAAATTAGCCATCAATGTACAATCCACCGAGGCCCCTTCAGAGCTGCTCTATCTGGTCGGAGATAAATTTAATTCTGAACAGATTACCCACCTGCAGAGTTTAAAGGACGGGATTACTAAAATTGGTAAATCCAACCGTGATGAAATTGCCTTGGACTACATCCGCGGCGGACTGTTTGACCCCTCGAAGATGATCGCACTTCCATACAATGAAGACGGTCCCGATAATGACCTGAATGAGAAGGTTGATGCCTATTTGCAACGTGCAATTAAAGATGAAACAGCTAAAATTTATGTATACGGTGAGCCTTTCCCGGGCGGTATCCACAATATCCACATGAATCAAGGGAATGTTCAAAAATACAAAGCGGACGACGGCATCTGGCAGGATGGCGGAATTGTGATTCATTTTGAGCAGGAAGACAAATGGCTCGGCCTGTTCCTCTCCTTCCAGTCGCAATCCTGGTGCACCGATGACCAGGGCCATATGGAACGTCCGGTTAGTGAATGTAATCATCTGACTCAAAAGTCTGCGCAGCTGTCTAATTAGAGCGAAAGGAGCATCATGATGAGCGGACATATTGAACATGAAGAAGGATTTATCCCCAAGTTTTTACTTGAGGAATTGGCGGAAAAAGGGAATGAGGATGCGAAACGCACACTTGCTGGTATGGCGGAGTTAGCCAAGAAAGAGAAGCAGGTAAAAAAAACGGAAGGCCAGGCGGTAAATAACGCCTTCGAAGCCAGCCATAACCCGAAATGTGTAGTATATGACAGTCAGGGCACGGGAGAGCTCCGGTATAAATTAAGCCGCAAAGAAGGAGATGCTCTGCATAACGATCAGGCTGTAAACCTTACCTTCGATTTCTCCAGCAAAACGCTGGAGTACTTCAAACACAAGCTTAACCGGAATTCCATCGACGATGAGGGGATGGATGTTATATGCAATGTTCACTTTAAGAAAAATTATAATAACGCCGTGTGGTTACCCAACCAGAATCAGCTTGCTATCGGTGACGGAGACGGAAAATGGTTCATCAATCTTAGCAAGAGCCTTGATGTTGTCGCTCATGAAATGGCTCATGGTGTCACCCAGTATGTCAATCATCTTGATTACATGAGACAATCCGGAGCACTTAACGAGCATTTCTCGGATGTCATCGGAACTGCCGTGCAGCAGTATGTAAAAGGGCAAACCGCACGAACGGCCGACTGGCTCATCGGTGATGAGATTGTGGGTACAGAATTTCCCGGCAAAGCGCTCAGATCCATGAAGGAGCCGGGGACAGCCTATATTGGAGACAGGCAAGTGTCTCACTTCAGCAAGTATATGGAAATCCCCCTAGGTGATGATGGCGGAGGCGTACACTATTACAGCGGAATACCGAATAGGGCTTTCTATCTTGCGGCGATGGAACTGGGCACTGACCCGGCTGCATACTTATGGTACACTGCTTTGCAGGACCGTGAGACGATTAAGCATAATGCCAAGTTCGTGGATCTGTTGCAGGCTCTTCTTATTGCAGGAGAGAAGCTGGTCCGGCAGGGCAAACTGCCGCAATCCGCAGTCGCAGTGATCACGAAAGTATTCAGTGATGTGGGGATTCTCCTGCCCGTTCATGCTTGAGGAAGGGGCGAAAAGAATTCCTTGCATCAGCCGCATTGACAACCATTTTAGAAGCGGCTATACTTTCTGTAATCTTATAGTTGGTATACGTTGAACGAGCCAGTAGCAGCCTTGTCCCTGTTCCCAGAGAGCCGGGGGTCGATGGAACCCGGTACACACAAGCGGACTGCGAATTACGCCTCGGGAGTATCTTGGGTAATGCCAAGCGGAGCTAAGCGAACGATAACTCGCCTGAGAGTGGTATGGACCTGCGTGCAGCATCAGGTCTGTGCAATTTGGGTGGTAACACGGTTAATGATAATCGTCCCTGTGTCTGAATAGACAAGGGGCGATTTTTTTGTTGTCTGTGTGGTTTGCTGGCTGGGTGCGTGGCGGGCTTAAGCTTCTGAGGCTGCTGCGGTAGGGCTGCTGTTTTTTTGACGGATACCAAGGGATATAGAACAATCACTTACACAAAAGGGGCTGTACATGTTGAACATTATCGACGAGCTATTGTGGCGCGATGCCATTAACCAGCAGACAGATGCGGACGGACTGCGTGAATTGACGGAGAGTAAGGCGGTATCGCTGTATTGCGGCGTGGACCCGACGGGCAACAGTATGCATATCGGCCACCTGATTCCATTCATGATGCTGCGGCGCTTCCAGCTGGCCGGTCACCGTCCGGTGATTCTGATCGGGGGAGCTACGGGAACGATCGGCGATCCGAGCGGACGCCAGAGTGAGCGCTCTTTGCAGACGATGGAGCAGGTGCAGGAGAATGTGGATGCGCTGACGGCCCAGATGAAGAAGCTGTTCATTACTGATGGCGACAATCAGGTGCGGATGGTGAACAACTACGACTGGACCAAGGATATGAACGTCATTGATTTCCTGCGTGATTTCGGCAAAAACTTCAGCATCAACACGATGCTCGCCAAGGATGTAGTCGCCAGCCGTCTGGACAGCGGCATCTCGTTCACGGAGTTCGCTTACCAGATTCTGCAGTCCATTGACTACCTGCATCTGTACCAGAACGAGGATGTGCAGCTCCAGATCGGCGGCTCGGATCAATGGGGGAATATTACGAGCGGCCTCGATCTGATCCGTAAAAAAGAAGGGAATGAAGCCAAAGCCTTCGGCCTGACCATTCCGCTCATGTTGAAGGCTGACGGTACGAAGTTCGGTAAAACCGCCGGCGGCGCCATCTGGCTCGACCCGAAGCAGACTACCCCTTACGAGTTCTACCAGTTCTGGGCGAACACCGATGACCGTGATGTGGTTAAATACCTGAAGTACTTCACCTTCCTGAGCAAGGAAGAGATTGAGGCGCTTGAGGAGAAGGTAGCCACTGAGCCGCATAAACGCGAAGCGCAAAAAGCGCTGGCCGAGGAAATGACCCGCTTCGTGCACAGCGAGGAGCTGCTGGAGCAGGCCAAACGTATCAGCGCGGCACTGTTCAGCGGCGATATCCGCTCCCTGACTGCGGACGAGATCGAGGAAGGCTTCAAGGAAATGCCGACCTTCACAGCGGGCACTGAGACCAAGAACATTGTAGACTGGCTGGTGGACCTGGGGGTTGAGCCATCCAAACGCCAGGCGCGCGAGGATATTACTAAGGGCGCAATCTCGATCAACGGGGAGCGTGTGAATGAGCTGGAGACGGAGATAACAGCTGCAGATGCCATCGGCGGCAAGTTCATCATCGTCCGCAAGGGCAAGAAGAATTACAGCCTGGTGAAGCTGGTCTAAGCGCAAGCTGCGGGCGATGGTTTGCGGAAGGCGAGTAGAGCGGGCCGGATGTTGAGCCAGATCTGGAGCGGTGTTAGGCTGGAGCGAGGCTGAGGGTGAACTGGAACGAGGTTGATGGTGGCTAGGGTGAGGTAGATTAGCTAGGGTGAGACAGAGATGAGTGAGGTTTGGCTAGATGAGCTAGGATGAGCCAGAAGAGTTAGGTTTGGCTAGATGAGGTAGAGTAAGATAGATGAGTTAGGTTGAGCTAGATGAGCTAAAGTAAGACAGATGACTTAGGTTGAGCTAGAGTGAGAATGGTGTGAAGTAACTGAGTGATTGGGCTATCCCACTGTCAGCAGTGACAGGGATAGCCTTTTTTGGTGGTCGCGGAAGGTGAGACGGTCTCCCGCCTTCCTCCCCTGATCACCGTAGGCCGGAAGCGTGATGGCGTAAAGTAAGTTGTGTACCAAGATTTGGAGCCTAGTCAGGCACCAAAAAAGTAGGGTATCCTCGGGATTGCG
>NZ_ASPX01000035.1:0-45750 GCF_000517965.1 Paenibacillus sp. FSL R7-277 | reverse complement strand
CACGCGCACACCGGCGGCACAGCCGCCCGGTGCGCGCGCTTCTGCGGCCGCTGCGCAGGCCGCGCCTAAGGTCCCGGCCGCGTCAGACGCGCGGCCGGACAGCTCTGCCCCGCTGCGCACGGGGCAGGAGCCAGGCGCCCAGCGTGTCTTCATCAAGATCACGCCGGGCGCTGAGCTGAAGGGTCTGCTGCCGCGGCTTCAGGCGCTGCTGCAGACCCATCCGGGACCCGCAGCGACGCTGCTGTTCTATGAGCGCAACCAGAAGGTGCTTGCGCTGAGCGACAGCTACCGGATCGAGCCCTCGGAGGAGCTGTTCGCAGCCATTGAGGAGATGCTGGGTGCCGGAACCGTCCGCCTCAGATAGGAGCAGCCAAGCTATCCTTGTGTAGCGTCAGAATTAAATTTATGGATTGAATCAGTACAACGATACCACCTACAATTGTGTTCGGTTTTTCGATTACATTTGGCTTACGTAGCGCTCCCAGTCCGATTGTGTTCGGTTTTTCGATTACATTTGGCCTACGTAGCGCTCCCAGTCCAATTGTGTTCGGTTTTTCGATTACATTTGGCTTACGTAGCGCTCCCAGTCCGATTGTGTTCGGTTTTTCGGTTACATTCGGCCTACGCGGCGTACCCAGTCCAATTGTGTTCGGTTTTTCGATTACATTTGGCCTGCGCGGCGCTCCCAGTCCAATTGTGTTCGGTTTTTCGATTACATTTGTCCTACGTGGCGCTCCCAGTCCAATTGTGTTCGGTTTTTCGATTACATTTGGCTTACGTAGCGCTCCCAGTCCAATTGTGTTCGGTTTTTCGATTACATTTGGCTTACGTAGCGCTCCCAGTCCAATTGTATTTGGTTTTTCGGTTACATTTGGCCTACGCTAGTCACCCGGTCCAATTGTGTTCGGTTTTATGTTGAAATTTGTTAATTATATACAAACAGACGATGTTCTGGTTTTTAGCCACGCTGCTCATTTTCATGCTGGAGTTGTGCCTTGAAAGACATGATTGTTTTCGCATACATTTGTCCCAAACACTTTACTTTTTTAGTGGTTCAGGCCTCATCATGCAGACCCGCTTTTTTAATCTGATGCGCTACTAGGAGCATGTTCAAAGCGAACATTCACATAGGTGTATTATGTGCAATTAAAAACCGTAAAAAGGACGGCTTTCCTCTCCTAACTGTAGTCTGTACAACTAAATCTGCCCGAATAGGTGAGAACCCGCATATAGAGGCAGTTTAGTTGTATCGATTACAGCTAAATGGATAGTCGGCAGTAAATCAGACGATTTAGTTGTACAGAATGCACTTGAGCATACGCGCTGCACCATAACCCGGCCATAGATACACTGATCTTTTTAGCACATTTGCGCCCTCTTCCGCATACATTAGGGAACCAATAGAGTGAACTTATGAATCTGTCAGGCTTCACTCTCAAGTTCAGCTAAATCATAGCGGGGCATTGTCCCGTGCGGAAGGGGAATGACATCATGTCCTATCAAATGGCGGAGGATCTGCTGGAGCGCCGGGGAGTATCACTGGATTCGATCGCAGAGATCGTCTATATCCTGCAATCGGTCTATTATCCCAGCTTAACGCAGGAGGAGTGCCTGAGCAGTGTCAAGTCGGTCTTGAACAAAAGAGAGGTCCAGTATACGCTCATGACGGGGATTGCGCTGGATGAGCTGGCCGAGAAGAAGCTGCTGCCCCAGCCGTTTCAGGCGGTAATGGAAGCGGATGAGTCGCTCTATGGGGCGGACGAGACTCTGGCGCTGGGCATCACGAGCGTGTATGGAATGATCGGTCTGACCAGCTTCGGCTACCTCGATAAAATAAAGCTTGGAATTATCGGCAAATTGAATGATGATAAGGGGAGCATTCATGTATTTCTGGATGATCTTGTGGCCGGAATTGCGGCTGCAGCTTCAGCCCGGATCGCCCACGGGCATGAGGGTGCGAAGGTCTATCCCCATGTGACCGGGACCGAATAACGGCTGCTCCTGATGCGCTGCGACCGGCCTCCCGGGCCTGAGTCCTTCCTGCCGGGCTTGCTTGCGGGAAAAAAGAAAACTGTGTTATCATAATTTCATTATATTCAGGATACGGCTGGATTCGAGATTAGGGAGGCCTTGCAGGGCATGTGGACGGTAATCTATATAGCGCCGACCGCCAAAGTGGCGGAGATGATTGAGAGGAAGCTTACGGAAGAAGGATTTCTGATTAAATGCCGTCCCATCAATATGTCCAAGCAGCAGTTTGAGATTCTGGTTCCTTCGGGAGAGCTTGAAGAAGTGCAGGAGGTCCTCAATCTGATCCTGCATCCCTGAAGAGTATGGCGTAGAGATTCAAGAACATTCATGACAGCGGCAAGCTGCTATTTACGCAAATAAACGGCTGAAGAGGTGCGACCCTTGTTCAAAGATTTATTTCAGAAAAAACGGAAGTACGCGACTATTCCTTCAGAGCGTCTGGAGCGAAGCGGCGGACCGGCAGAAGGCGAGCGCCCTAAGCGGGAGATTCCCGAAGGTCTAATGAGCAAGTGTGCCAAATGCGGAACAATCCAGTACAGCAAGGAACTGGAGAAGAATTTGAAAGTATGCCCGTCCTGCGGCTATCATATGCGCCTGAATGCGACCGAACGGATTGCGATGATACTTGATCCGGAAGGGTTCATTGAGTTCGACAGCGAGATGGCGTCCATTGATCCGCTGAAGTTCCCCGGCTATGCTTCCAAGCTTGAGCAGCAGCAGTCCAAAACCGGACAAGTTGAGGCTGTAATCACCGGCCAGGGCAGCATTGGCGGCCATGCGGTTATTGTAGCCGTGATGAACTTTGAGTTCTTCACAGGCAGCATGGGATCTGTGGTTGGAGAGAAAATTACTAGAGCGGTAGAAGAAGCGACAGAGCGGGGACTGCCGATGCTGATCTTCTCCACCTCCGGCGGAGCCAGGATGCAGGAGAGCATTCTCAGTCTTATGCAGATGGCGAAGACAAGTGCCGCGCTGGCCCGGTTCAGTGAAGCGGGCGGCCTGTATATCTCCGTGATTACTGATCCGACCACCGGCGGGGTATCGGCGAGCTTTGCCAGCCTGGGCGATATTATTATTGCCGAGCCCGGAGCGGTCTTCGGCTTTGCCGGACGGATTGTCATCGAGCAGACGATCCGCCAGAAGCTGCCGGAGGATTTCCAGACGGCCGAGTTCAATCTGCAGCACGGACAGCTGGATCTGGTCGTGCACCGTAAGGAAATGCGCTCCACACTCACGAAGCTGCTGGAGCTGCATGATGTGAAAGGGGGATTTTAGCTTGGCAGGAGAGATGCCTTTTGAAATGCCTCTGGTAGAAATGCGCAAAAAAATCGCCGAGCTCAAGCAGTTCGGCGAAGAGAAGGGCATTGATTTCAGCGATGAGGTAGCCCGGCTTGAGGAGCGCTACAGCGAGCTGGAGAATGAGATCTATTTCAATATATCCCCGGCCCAGAAGATGCATCTGGCCCGGCATCACGTACGCCCGACCTCGCTGGATCTGATCGGGCTTATCTTCACGGACTTTATCGAGCTGCATGGTGACCGCCTGTACGGTGACGATCTTGCTGTAGTCGGCGGAATCGCCAAGCTGAACGGCCGGCCTGTAACTGTCATCGGTCAACAGCGCGGCAAGGATACGAAGGAGAATATTCTGCGCTTCTTCGGCAGCGCCCATCCGGAAGGCTTCCGCAAGTCACTGCGCCTGATGAAGCAGGCGGAGAAGTTCGGCCGTCCCATCATCACCTTTGTGGACACCAAGGGGGCTTACCCGGGCAATACCGCAGAGGAACGCGGACAATCGGAAGCGATTGCCCGCAATTTGTTCGAGATGTCCCAGCTGGCCGTGCCGGTCATCTGCGTGATTATCGGCGAGGGCGGCAGCGGCGGAGCCTTAGCGATGGCTGTCGGCAACCGTGTGCTGATGCTGGAGAATGCGATCTATTCGGCGATCTCCCCTAACGGTGCAGCGTCGATTCTGTGGAAGGATGCCACCAAGGCGGAGCAGGCCGCAGAGGCCATGAAGATTACGGCCACCGATCTGCTGGAGATGGAAGTGATCGAGGAGATTATTCCGGAGCCCAGAGGCGGTGCACACCGGGATTACGAAGCTGCGGCGGAGGCGGTTAAGGACACAGTCTGGCGTCACCTGCAGGAGCTGTCCGGTATGGATGCGGCGGCGCTGAAGGAAGACCGTTACCTGAAATTCCGCAAAATCGGCGAGTTTTCCGAGGCGGTGCTGGAGCAGGATGCCGATCAGGATGAAGCGCAAATTGTAGAGTAAGCAGGAGATGCTCTCGGGGGAATTAGCGGCAATGCCGGTACCGCCGGTTTGCACTTTTTAACACATTCCAGCTTATTCCAGGCCGTGAATAGGACAAGACCGGTTATACATTTATTCCCATTCTAATCATCCTGCGCTTCTTGCGGGATGATTTTTCTTTTATCGGCCATCCTATATTATTCGACTTTAATTTACAGCAAAAACAGGCACTAACATTGATTTTGTGTTCAACATGCAGTAATATTCATAAGGGCGCAATAAAACGTGCATGTCTTTACATGTGATAAAGTTCCTATACAAAGAGCAAGCCTTATAGTAGATTTTGTAGTTGGAAAAGATGAGACAGAGAGAACGAAAAAACGGAGGAAAACCTAATGCGGAAAAGTAAAATTGTATGTACGATCGGACCTGCAAGTGAATCGTTGGAGAATATCAAAAAATTGATTTTGGCTGGTATGAATGTGGCCCGTCTGAACTTCTCCCACGGCGATTTTGATGAGCATGGAGCCCGGATCAACACGATCCGTCAAGCATCCAAGGAACTTGGCAAGACTGTTGCCATCCTGCTCGACACCAAAGGACCGGAGATTCGTACAGGCAAGCTGGAAGTAGAACCGATTGAACTGGTTCAGGATGAGTATCTGACATTGACTACGGAAGAGATCCTTGGCGACCACAACCGTATCTCCATCACTTACAACAACCTGCCTAACGATGTTCAAGTAGGATCGACGATCCTGATCGACGACGGCCTGATCGGCCTTACAGTTGTCGACATTCAAGGCACCGAAATCAAGACCCGTATTGTTAACGGCGGTACGATCAAGAGCAAGAAGGGTGTTAACGTACCAGGAGTATCCATCTCCCTGCCGGGTATTACGGAAAAAGATACCAATGATATCATTTTTGGGATCGGACAGGACATTGATTTTATTGCCGCTTCTTTCGTACGCAAAGCCAGCGACGTTCTGGAAATCCGTGAACTGCTTGCGAAGCATGATGCTTCCCACATCCAGATCATCTCCAAGATCGAGAACCAGGAAGGTGTCGATAACCTGGATGAAATCCTGGCAGTATCCGACGGCCTGATGGTTGCCCGTGGCGACCTTGGTGTAGAAATCCCTGCTGAAGATGTACCTTTGGCACAGAAGCTGATGATTCAGAAATGTAACATCGCCGGCAAACCGGTAATCACAGCTACCCAAATGCTGGATTCCATGCAGCGCAACCCGCGCCCAACCCGCGCTGAAGCAAGTGACGTAGCGAACGCAATTTTCGACGGAACTGATGCAATCATGCTGTCCGGTGAGACTGCTGCCGGGAAATATCCGGTTGAATCCGTACTGACTATGTCCCGTATTGCTGAGAAAGCAGAGTCTGCTCTGAACCACCGTGAGATCTTCATGAAGCAGCAGATTGCTCAAGAAACTACTGTAACTGAAGCGATCAGCCAATCCGTAGCGATCTCCGCTCTGGATCTGAATGCTAAAGCGATCATTTCTTCAACGGTAACTGGCCACACTGCACGCGTGGTTTCCAAATATCGTCCTAAATCACAGATCATTGCTGTTACCACCCAGGAAAGAACCATGCGTCAGCTGGCGCTGGTATGGGGCGTAACTCCTGTATTCGGCCCTGAAGCTCATTCTACTGACGAATTGCTGGAAACAGCTCTTAACGGCGGTAAAGCTTCCGGTCTGGTTAAAGCTGGCGATCTTGTAGTCATCACTGCAGGTATCCCGCTTGGACGTTCCGGTTCCACTAACCTGGTGAAGGTAGATACGATTCCAGCCGACTAGGATTTGGAAGAGCTTCTGCAGCACGAATAAGATATAATGATAAGAGCAGTGGCGCTTGATTGCCGCTGCTCTTTTTTGATATCGATCATGCAAATGGATATATTGGACCTGAGTGTCTGGAGCAGACGGCATGTCAGCCTGTCAGGGAGTCGTATAAATAGGGTTCCTGGAATACACGGCAGAGGGACTTTTATGATAGATTCGTCTGACTGAAAAGGCGCTTCCGCAGGAACGTGGGGGAGAAGGCACAGCCAGCAGCTTCTTATTCTGGAGCATAATGCCGCCATCTGAGACCTTTAGTCTGGGGCTGCGTCCATTGACTTGGCAACAGGTGAAGCAGACTGTGGATAACTTGGACAGCGGAGCGATATCGAACCCCACCTGCGGCGCTTCGACAATCCATTCGGCAGAGCTTTGCGGTCCGTTATAGCGCTGTACGGTACGGAAGACCCAGCATTTGCTGAGATTGCGCAGGGTGATGCACCATTTGCCGGAACTCAGCTTGACGATGGAAGCACGCATATGGTTGCCGGGAGAGACGGGAAGAGGAATGACGGTTTCGGAGGCGGGGAGAATCTCCCACCAGGCATAATACCGGACTTTTCCGTTCACCGACTCATGGCCGGTGCCCGTCTGAATCAGGCTGCTGTTCTTGAAGCCGTCGATGCCGATCCATGCCGAGGAGAACGTAGCTTTTACCGTAGGCTTTACATAAGGGACGATCCAGTCGGCGGATATCTGCCGGTAGCTGCCTTTTTTGCCGGAAATGGCATAACCGCTCCAGTTGCTTGATGTCCAGCCTAAGCCTGAACTGGCGGCTCTGCCCGTATTAAGTTTATCCTTCAGACAGGGCTTGCTTCGTGCTAATCTATTGACTTGGCCCACTTGTCCACCGCCTCATAATAGGTTGTGCTCTATTTAATGCAGCAGGCGGCTATGAAGGTTGGGTATTCTGTTAAAAAGAATGAGAGAGGACTTGTAATCCCCATGGAAAAAATAACTAAGCTGCGCGGGTTCTATCTGTTTCTGGGACTGGCCGGGGGCTCTTTCGGCTCCTACCTCTCGCTGCTGCTGAAATCGAACGGACTTGAAGTCAGCCAGATCGGCGTGCTGATGGCTATAGGTACGCTGATCGCCATATGTGTCCAGCCCTTATGGGGAATGGTCTCCGACCGGTATAACCAGGCACGGCTGGTGCTGATTCTGAGCGTGGCGGTTCCGGCGGTGCTTGCGGTCCTGTACCGTTCGGAATATTTTATCGTGCTGATGCTGGTGTATACCGTGTCCACGATCTTCTCCTCTACACAGGCGCCTATAGCCGACTCATACGCCATAGCGGCAGCGAACAAGGCTGGGGCCACTTACGGCAGCATCCGCATGATGATGAGCATAGGCGCCGCCGTAGGGGCCATTGCGGGGGGACAGTATGTATCCAAGTTCTCTGTATCGACCATCTGGCTGCCGTTTTTGCTGCTGAATAGCATCGCCGTAGTCATTGCCTTCACCCTTCCCAAGCAGGCGGAGGAGAATCACATGATGAGCCAGTCCTTCTCCCAGGGGATCAAAAAGCTGCTCGGCAACCGCATCTTCCTGGCCTTCCTGGGCGGGAGCTTTCTGGTCAATCAGACCATGACGGCCTTCGGGACCTATTTCGTGATTGCTTTCCAGTCGGTCGGCGGGTCCACCAGCTCTGCGGGAATCGCTCTGTTCTTGGCGTCGATTACCAATGTTCCGTCCATGTTCTTCGCCTCCCGGGTCATCCGCAGGCTCGGCATGGAGCGGACGCTGCTGCTTGGTGCGCTAATCTATGTGCTGCGCTGGGGCATTCAGGTGGCCTTCCCGTACCCTTCCGTCATGATCGGCGTACAGGTGCTTCACGGCCTCTCGTTCGGGTTCTTTTATATCGCGGCGGTTGAATATGTATCGAAGATTACCTCACCGGAGATGCAGGCGACCGGGCAAAGTGTATTTAACATCGTATTCTCCGGGTTAGCCGGCATTCTGGGCAATCTGCTGAACGGGATGCTGCTGAATCAGGGCGGGGTCGGGCTGATGAACCTCTCCTGCATGCTTAGTGCGGCTGCGGGCGCAGCACTTCTGTTCTATGTCGCCCGAAGCTCTCGCCGCAAGCTGCCGCTGAAGTCTGCATCCGGCGGTGTCGGCGCTTAAGCGTTCTGCTGGCTGCCGGGTAGACTGTATTTTAGAAAGGAGCATGAATATGAATCCGTATCAACCGGGATGGGCCAGCCGCTGGCACAGTACCTCCATCCGTGTACGTTATCAGGAGACCGACCAGATGGGCGTCGTCTATCATGCCAACTATTTGATCTGGTTTGAGTGCGGCCGGACGGAGATGTTCCGTGAGCTGGGCTTCGACTACAAGAGGCTGGAGGGACTCGGTCTGCTGCTGCCGGTAACCTCTGCAGATTTGCAATTTAAAAGCCCCGCGCGATATGATGATCTTATTACCGTGTATGCGCGGTTAACCACCTTCTCGGCTCTTAGGGTTGTGTATGAATATGAAATCCGCCGGATGGCGGCGGGTCAGGAAGGGCAGGAGCGGACCGCAGGCGAGCTTCTGGTCAGCGGCTCGACGAGCCATGTCTGGCTGAACGGGGAATGGAGGCCGGTGCGGATCGACAGGGCACAGCCTGAGCTGTTCCATGCCATCCTGGCTGCGCTGAAGGAAGAAGAATAGCGTTAACGTAAAGAAGAAGGAGGAGCAGTATGATCAGGAACAAATGGCTGTGGGCCGCCCTATTTGCAGTCCCGGCCGTGGAATTATTCGGTTTCATCTATGTCTCAAGCTTTCTTGGAGCGCCCAAGACGCTGCTGATCATGCTGGCTACTTCAGTCATCGGATTGCTAATGATGCGGTTCGAGGGCAAGAAAGTGCTGCAGGACAGCAGAACACATATGCAGGAGGGCCGGGTGCCCGGACGGACCATGCTGGACGGCTTATGTATTTTCTTCGGCGGTCTGCTGCTGATTCTGCCGGGGTTTGTCACGGATCTGATCGGCTTTACTCTGGTATTTCCGCTGACCCGGCCGCTTTACCGGGTTTTTCTGCTGAAATGGATCGAGAAGAAGATGAAGAACGGCACGTTCACCTTCTACCGCAGGTAAGCGGGTAATAAGGAAGTAATCAGGCTTGCCAAAAGGTGTTCAGTTGCAGGGTGCTGCGGCTGGATGCCTTTTTGGTGTCACGGAGTGGTGAGTATTGTACACTTCCCCTAATGCAGCCTGCCGCTGAGGATATAAGTGCGCAGGGCGCGGAATACGCCGGCGCGGGCGAATGCGTCGAGAATAACGAGCAGCACCGGGCCGAGAATCAGGCCGAGCATGCCCATCAGCTGAAGGCCGGCGAACATGCCGATCAGCATGGCGAGCGGATCGACGCCGATGCTGCTGGCGAGTACCTTGGGCTCCAGTACCTGGCGGGTAATCAGGATGATGCCGTAGAGCACCAGCAGCCCGATGGCCAGCGCCATGTTCCCGGTCATGTATGAATACAAGGCCCAGGGCAGAATGACGATACCGACACCCAGATAAGGAATCAGATCGACGATGCCGATGGTCAGGCCGATGGCGAAGGCTGATTTGACCCCCAGCAGCAGCAGGCCAATGATCACAATTACCGCCGTTACGGAGATCAGCACCAGCTGGGCGCGGATGTAGCCGAACAGCGCTTTGCGCAGATCCTTCCAGATCTCCGACACCGGTCTTAGCAGCGGGGCTGGGAGCCACGCAGTCAGCTTGGCATTATGCCGTTCCCAGCCGGTGCTCAGGAAAAAGGCGGCCAATACGATGACAATCAGAATGGTGCCAAGGCTCGGCAGCGAGGAGATCAGCTTCAGGATGATATTGAAGAAGCCGGTGATCATCTGCGTCACGGCTTGGCCGACCGTTTCAGTGGTCCGGTTGATATTGCTGTCAATGGTGGCATGATAACCCGGGTTGTCGTGGTAAAACTGGTTGATTTGGTTAATAATATTCTGAATGCTGGCATTACGGCTCAGGGACAGCAGCAGTTCCCGCCACTGATCGGTATGAAGATCGAAGGTCTGGAGCAGCCCGATCAGCTCCTTCACCAGCCGTGTGATGAGAGCGGTCAGAACAAGAGCAATGCCTCCGATGTAGAACAGCAGCGAGAGGGATACAGCGAGCCAGCCGGGGAGCTTCATCCCCTTCAGGATCAGGACCAGCGGATGCATAAGATAAGCCAGCATCCAGGCGATCAGCAAGGGGTACAGGAGCGGCAGCAGTACATATACAGCCAGCAGAATCAGGGCGGCGGCAAGCACGACCCAGAGGCCGCGCAGCATTCTTTTCAGCACAAGTGTATCGATCTTAGGTCCCTCCTACTCTGGCGGATTCCAGAAACAACGGCTCGTCTTATATATATTCATAGGGGGTGTGAAAAGACTAGCAACGCTAGAAAAGGGCAGACAGCGGGCATATCCATAACCTGGAAGCGGGTTCATGAAACAGGATTTGCGTTCGTTTTTTTCTATCCCTCCGATAAAATCATTTGATGTCCTGTAAAGCTTCCACGTTGTTCACATAACCGTCAAAATCCGGTATGATAATTAAAGGTTAAAGAGCAGAAATTTAGTTGCAATCTTCTGAGCCGGTCCTGAAGCTTTTTTTCTGAGAGAGTTGAAATACTTGGAAATGTAAATGTTTACATGAGATTTAAAGCGGCACTATACACTCTTGTTGGCAAAGGAGAGAGATACTATGACAGCTACTAAAGGACTTGAAGGCATTGTTGCAACGACCTCCTCAATCAGCTCTATCGTAGATGGAGTGCTCACTTACCGCGGCTATGATATTGACGATCTTGCGGACCATGCCACATTTGAGGAGACCGCTTATTTGCTGTGGTTCGGCAGTCTGCCGACGGTGCCGGAGCTTGAAGCTCTGCGGCGCGACCTCAGCGCTCACGCTCCGATCCCGGAGCAGGTGCTCACTCAAATGAAGCTGTATCCCAAGGAAGCCAACACCATGGCCGCTTTGCGCTCTGCCGTATCGAGTCTGGCGCTGTACGATGAAGCCGCCGATGATATGAGCAAGGAAGCGAACCAGACCAAGGCGCTGAAGCTGCAGGCGCAGATTCCGACCGTAGTTGCCGCATTGGCACGCATCCGCAAAGGCCTGGAGCCGGTAGCTCCCAAGGAAGGCTTGACCATCGCCGAGAACTTCCTCTACATGCTGTGGGGAAAAGAGCCGGATGCGGTATCCGTCAAGGCGCTGGATACGGCGCTTGTGCTGCATGCCGACCATGAGCTGAATGCTTCGACTTTTGCCGGACGGGTAACGGTTGCGACCTTGTCCGACATCTATTCCGGTGTGACCTCAGCGATCGGGGCGCTTAAAGGGCCGCTGCATGGCGGGGCGAATGAAGCTGTGATGAAGATGCTTGAGGAGATCGGCAGCCTGGATGCGGTAGAGCCGTATATCCAGGGCAAGCTGGAGCGCCGCGAGAAGATTATGGGCTTCGGACACCGTGTCTACAAGAACGGCGACCCGCGCGCCAAGCACCTGATGAAGATGTCCAGCGAGCTGGGCACGATGAAGAATGACACCAGTCTTTATGACATGTCCGTCAAGGTGGAAGAGCTGATCACCAGCCAAAAGGGGCTGAAACCAAACGTCGACTTCTATTCGGCATCGGTCTACACACAGCTGGGGATTGAACGGGAGCTGTTCACCCCTATCTTCGCAATCAGCCGTACTTCGGGCTGGACGGCGCACATTCTGGAGCAATACGAAGACAACCGTATCATCCGTCCGCGTGCGGAATATACAGGCATGTCCGACATGAAGTACGTCCCTGTAGACGAGCGATAACAGGCTGGCAGGGAGGGCGGCCCTTGCGGGCTGCTCTACCCCTTTAGTACAATGAATGATATGAATGCTTATACATCATACTTTTAGGAGGAATATCTACCAATGTTGAAACTGGAACAATACGATCTGCCCACAGAAGGCGAACAAATTACAATCGAAGACGGCAAGCTGCTGGTTCCGGATCAGCCGATCATTCCATTCATCGAGGGTGACGGGACAGGCCGTGACATTTGGAAAGCCTCCAAGCGGGTGCTGGATGCAGCTGTAGAGAAAGCCTACGGCGGCAAGAAGAAAATTGCGTGGTACGAAGTGTTTGCCGGCGAGAAGGCCTTCAATACATATGGTGAATGGCTGCCGAACGACACGCTGGAAGCGATCCGTGAGTATATTGTGGCCATCAAGGGCCCGCTGACCACTCCGATTGGAGGAGGTATCCGCTCCCTGAACGTAGCGCTGCGCCAGGAGCTTGACCTGTACGTATGTCTGCGCCCGGTGCGCTACTTCGACGGCGTTCCTTCTCCGGTGAAGCATCCTGAGCTGGTGGATATGGTTATTTTCCGTGAGAATACAGAGGATATCTATGCTGGTATCGAATATCAGGAAGGCTCTGCCGAAGTGAAAAAGGTAATCGAATTCCTGCAGAAGGAAATGGGTGTGAACAAAATCCGCTTCCCGGAAACATCCGGTATCGGTATTAAGCCTGTATCCGAGGAAGGCTCGAAACGCCTTGTTCGTTCAGCAGTAGAGTATGCGATCAAGCACGGACGCAAGAGCGTAACCCTGGTACACAAAGGCAACATCATGAAGTTCACTGAAGGCGCCTTTAAGAACTGGGGCTATGAAGTGGCTGAACAAGAGTTCGGCGATAAGGTCTTCACCTGGAACCAGTACGATGTCATCAAGGAACGCGACGGTGAAGCGGCTGCGAATGCTGCCCAGAAGGAAGCCGAAGCTGCAGGCAAGATCATCGTGAAGGATGCCATTGCGGACATTGCGCTTCAGCAGGTATTGACACGCCCGACAGACTTCGATGTCATTGCAACGCTGAACCTGAACGGTGACTATCTCTCCGACGCACTGGCTGCCCAGATTGGCGGCATCGGTATCGCTCCGGGAGCGAATATTAACTATATTACGGGACATGCTATTTTCGAAGCTACACATGGTACGGCACCTAAGTATGCTGACAAGGATGTAGTGAATCCGGGCTCTGTTATTCTCTCCGGCGTTATGCTGCTTGAGCATCTGGGCTGGCAGGAAGCGGCTGACCTGATCTACCAGGGAATGAGTACGGCGATTAACAACAAGACGGTTACTTACGACTTTGCCCGCCAGATGGAAGGCGCGACTGAGCTGAAATGCTCTGCTTTTGCTGACGAGATCATCAACCATCTGTAAGAGGCCGGGCCGGTAAATACTACAGATATAAGCTGCACATCCGTGTAGCTTATATCTATGTAGGCCGCCTTCAGACTATCATCAGGTTAGGAGGGCTACCGTGGCGATCAAACGTTCAAAAATCACTGTCGTAGGTGCCGGATTCACCGGCGCGACCACGGCGCTTATGCTTGCCCAGAAGGAGCTTGGCAATGTAGTGCTGCTTGACATTCCTCAGCTTGAGAATCCTACCAAGGGCAAGGTGCTGGATATGCTCCAAGCGGGACCCGTGCAGAACTTCGATGCTCAAATTACCGGAACTTCGAGCTATGAGGACGCAGCGGATTCTGACATCGTTATTATTACCGCAGGGATTGCCCGGGGGCCCGGCATGAGCCGTGAGGATCTGGTCAATACCAATGCGAATATCGTCAGATCGGTCTGCGGGAATGTGAAGCGCGTGGCCCCAGAGTCCATTGTGATCATACTGACCAATCCGGTGGATGCGATGACATACGTGGCCTATCATGCGCTCGGCTTCCCCAAGAACCGTGTCATCGGGCAATCCGGGGTGCTGGATACGGCCCGCTACTGCACCTTCATCGCTCAGGAGCTTAATGTATCGGTAGAGGATGTACGCGGCTTCGTGCTGGGCGGCCATGGCGACGATATGGTGCCGTTAGTGCGTTATTCCAGCGTAGGCGGTATTCCCATCGAGACGCTTATCCCGGCAGATCGCATTGCAGAGATTGTGCAGCGTACCCGTGTGGGCGGCGGTGAAATTGTCAGCCTGCTTGGGAACGGCAGCGCGTACTATGCTCCGGCAGCATCCCTGGTTCAGATGGCGGAGGCTATTCTCAAGGACAAGAAACGGATCATACCGGTAATCGCTCTGCTTGAGGGTGAATACGGCTATGAGAACCTGTTCATGGGAGTTCCTGCGCTTTTGGGAGCAGAGGGCATTGAGCGGATTTTTGAACTGGAGCTTACGGCGGAGGAACAGGCGGCACTCGACCAGTCCGCTGATTCGGTCCGCGCGGTGACTTCTTCGGTAACTATGTAACCCCGGCAATCTGCCGGAGCCCCTCAAATTGAAATTGGAGGAGATTATGATGGGTCATGTTTTCTTTTTTCTGCATATGATCGGGACACTGGCACTCGGTTTCTATCTGGTGTTGCCGTTTATCTTAAGCGGGACGGCTAAGCTGTCCTCCCCGGCGAAGGAAGGCACGCTCAGTGCAATCGGCGGCTTCAACCGCTTTGCCCAATACGGGCTGGTGATTCAGCTGCTGACCGGCGGCTACATGATGACTAAGGGCGAGTATTCTGTACCCTGGATGATCATTGTTACGGTGCTTCTGCTGGCTATGTTCGCGTTCGGCGGGATTATGACCAAGCCCCTGCGCCTTGCTGCGGCTGGCATGAGAGAGAACCGCGATGTCTCTGCGGAGACTGCCAAGATCCGTACCATGAGTCTGCTGCTGATGGTCTCGCTGGTCGTCATGATCTTTTTCATGGTATACAACACAATTATCTAAATAACCTGCTGCCGGATGGGCAGTGTGATAACAGCTCTGGAAGCCTCGGCCTCCAGGGCTGTTTCGCATGTCTGGATGCACATGGTTGGATATTGTTCCCAACGGCTATGTATTCCGGTACACTGTGATTAGGTGCTTGGTTCATTT
The DNA here is from genome assembly GCF_000517965.1 of Paenibacillus sp. FSL R7-277. Lineage (NCBI taxonomy): Bacteria > Bacillati > Bacillota > Bacilli > Caryophanales > Paenibacillaceae > Paenibacillus > Paenibacillus sp. FSL R7-277. Next base: position 30,727 of record NZ_ASPX01000035.1, on the reverse strand, counting down.
GGCATCACATACATACTTAGGAGTGAGCGCAGTAATGATAGGAAGAAAATTAGTAACGGTCGGGCTGAGTCTGGGCTTGCTGCTGGGTTCAGCCGGGCATATGTCTGCGGCAGCCGATTATGAAGGACACTGGGCGCAGAAGCAGATGAGCCGCTGGCTGGAAAAGGGATGGCTGAAGGGATTCGCGGACGGGTCAGTCCGGCCGGATCAGGCGATCACTAGAGCGGAATTTATCGCGTTAATCAACCAGTTGGCCGGGCTGACGACTGAGAGCAAGGTGAAGGCTGATTTCAGCGATCTGCCTAAGACGAGCTGGGCATACGAAGAAATCTCGAAAGCGCTGGAAGTGGGCATCATCAAGGGTTACGGAGGCACGATTCGTCCGGGCGATCCCGTTATGCGCCAGGAGGCGGCGATTATGGTGAGCAGAATGATGTATTTTGAGACGGGAAGCACGGAGGTATTATCCATGTTCAGCGATAAGGATCAGATTGCAGGCTGGAGTGAAGCCGATGTCGCTGCACTGATCAATGACGGAGGAATGAAGGGGTACCCGGACGGGCGGTTTGCTCCAGAACAGGCGATGACCCGGGCCGAAGCAATTGCACTGCTGGATTATTACAATGTCACAAGCGGCGGCTTGCAGAGTGTAACTATCGGCCGTTCTGAGGGGCTCGGAAGCTTTAAACCAGGAGCTATCAAATACTATAATAATGTCACTGTATCCGGCTATGATGTGCTGCTGCAGAATCTGAAGATTTTTGGAGACCTGGTCCTGGAGGAAGGAATCGGCAACGGAGAGGTGAACTTGGACAGTGTTGAAGTACTAGGCAAGGTCATCATACAGGGAAGCGGAGATCCCTCAGTGCAGCTCAAAAACACAACCATGAACCAAGTGATTGTGCAGAAGAATAGTGGAACTGCCCGCCTGCTCACCGAAGGTACAACCTGGGTGAAGGCATTGTCGGTACAGTCCGGTGTAAATCTGGAAGAGGGGGAGGGTACCGGAGACGGGTTCACAGATATTGATCTGCCATCCGGCCTTGCAGCCGGGATCGTAGTGACGCTTAACGGCAATTTCGGAGATGTGAACATTGAAGCCAAAGGACCCTTCCTCCACCTGCAAAAAGGCTCCATACGCACGCTTAAGACCGCTGCCACTGCAACAGGGGTTAAGATAGAGCTGGATGAAGGGACAACGGTGACGCAGGCGATTCTAAATACTTCAACAAAGGTTAGGGGTGCGGGTAAGGTTCAGGATGCAATTGTGAAGGAAGATGAATAGAGTTCTGGAAATAAGGCCGTTATCCCAAGGAGTGAGGTCTTGTCATGAGGGGCGATGTACTGCTATGAAGAGATATCGACCCGATGTATGCGAAAACAAACATGTCTTTCAAGGCACAGCTCCAGCATGAAAATGAGCAACGTGGCTAAAAACAGAATGTCGTCTTTTCATTTATTTAACATATGTAACCCGGGAAACTTAACACAAATGGAATGAACGCGCCGCGTAGGCCGAATGTAATCGAAAAACCGAACACAATTGGACTGGGTATGCCAGGTAGGCCGAATGTAATCGAAAAACCGAACACAATTAGACTGGACGCGCCAGGTAGGCCGAATGTAATCGAAAAACCGAACACAAATGGACTGGACGTGCCAGGTAGGCCGAATGTAATCGAAAAACCGAATACAATTGGACTGGACGTGCCGCGTAGGTTGAATGTAATCGAAAAACCGAACACAATTAGACTGGACGCGCCAGGTAGGCCTGCGTTTATCGCAGAAGACGTGTTTTTACAGATAACCGAATACAATTGCACCATGAAGCCATGTTGGTCTTATGTATGCTAAAAACCGTATACAGCATCCTTCCGCTATATCCCGATAATCGCCCGGTACTCCCGGTCCAGTATCGCATAAAAGTATTGGTTCACCCACTGGTCATTCCAGTGTATTTCTTCCCGGAATACGCCTTCGCGGGTCAGGCCCAAGCGTTCCAGCACCTTGATGGATGCGGTATTATATTCATTGCACATAGCCACGACCCTGTGGGCCTTCCATTCTTCAAAAGCAAGCTTCAAGACCAGCTGTGCCGCCTCGGTGCCGTAGCCTTGCCCCCGGTATTCAGGGAACAGGCTGTAGCCCAACTCCCAGCTCTCGCGCTCTTTTACGTACCAGTGTATATGCACTTCCCCTACAGGGGTTGCCTCCGGGGAAGCCAGCCTTATCAGGAATTGTCTATGCCAATCGCTATCGATTCGTTCCGCCACAGTCTTCCGGACGCCCTCCTTGTCAGTTGGAATCATATCCTCGAAGGGCCAGAGGGCGGTGTTGGTCTCCAGTTCTGTGATGAAATCGATATCGTCCGGGGTGACCGGAGATAGTGTGATTCTTGCGTTCATTTTGTAAACCTCCTGCTAGTATGATTTCGATACGATCTTGCCGTGGTTCCCCACAAAGTATAGGACATTCCCCTTAGCGGATATAGATAATATTCTTTTTGGAAACGTTCGTTGCTTACCGTACTACCGTTCCGATATAGGCACCGTTGAATGAAGATTGGCTGTTTGGGCGGCTGCCAAGTGTGGTAAGTAACATAACGTACAGTCAAGCAGGCACACTGCCTGATGCATAAACACCAGACCTTAAGCCATGCTAACATGATTAATCAACAATACTGTGGACAGCGAAAGGAGAATGGATTATGCCAGACACTAACAAACAACCTGTCAAAACTCTGCCCCCGCAGGTACAGGATCAGCGCCCGGGAATTGAGAGTGAGATGAACCCGCTCCCGGAGTTTGAGACACCGGCGTACAAGGCAGCAGGCAAGCTGCTGGGCAAGGCTGCACTCATTACGGGAGGCGACAGCGGGATCGGGCGTGCGGTTGCCGTTCATTTTGCCAAGGAGGGCGCGGATGTGGTGATCTCCTACTTGAACGAGCATGAGGATGCGGAAGAGACCAAACGCCAGGTGGAGCAGGAGGGCAGAACGTGTATTCTGATCGCCGGGGATATCGGGGACGAATGCTTCTGTCAGAGCTTGATTCGTCAAACGGTTGAAGGACTCGGCAAGCTTGACATCCTGATCAACAATGCGGCGGAGCAGCATCCGCAGGACCATATTGAGGACATTACAGCGGAGCAGCTGGAGCGTACGTTCCGGACGAATATTTTCTCCATGTTCTACCTGACGAAGGCAGCTATGCCTCATCTTAAAAAAGGCGCTACGATCATTAACACGACTTCCATCACGGCGTATCGCGGCAGCCCGCAGCTGCTGGACTATTCGTCCACCAAAGGAGCCATTCTCAGCTTCACCCGTTCGCTGTCAATGAATCTGGCCGATAAGGGCATCCGCGTGAACGCGGTAGCGCCCGGACCGATCTGGACCCCGCTGATTCCGTCCACCTTTGACGCGAAGAAGGTCAGTGAGTTCGGCGGCACCCAGCCGATGAAGCGCCCGGGGCAGCCTGAAGAGCTGGCACCGGCGTATGTATACCTGGCCTCGGACGATTCCTCCTATGTGAGCGGACAGGTGATACATGTGAATGGCGGCGAGGTTGTCAACGGATAATGGGTGCAGAATAAGATCTGGATGCAGATTCTTTAATCGGCACGTGTGCAACATATAAATTTTATTTTAAAAAAGCCTAACCGCTTGCCGGCAGGCTTTTTTTCAGCGCTTGTAACTATTACAATATAATTCCGTCTATTTAGATAATTTGATATGAATAGGGGATTGGGATGCTTAGAAAAAAAGGATTCATTCTATCTGCAGCGGGGATTTTAGTTTTTCTGGTAGTCTTCATTTATTTGACTCCTTTTGCAGGGAGACTTGTGGCAAATACAAGATTGGAAGGAAATGCAAAAAGCATTGGGATTAGAATTACACAGGAATCGCCGCCGCTACCCCTTGTTACTTCCGGGAAAACCCAAATTCCGGTTACCCAAGGCAGCTATTGCTGGGGAAAATTAGGATGTGCGGATTATGTAGGAGGACAATCCATGGTACAGGGGGTTACTCCCACTGTTATAGCCCCTGAGGGGGGGATCAATGTTGCTTTTACTTATAAACCGGCACCCGGCGGGTTAACCGTTCAGCAATTTGTCGATGATAAAGAAGTGCAAATTCCATTGAAGAACGGCTCTTTTAATGCTCCAAAAGAACAAGGCGTTTATTACTACGGCATATCAGCATTCTGGACATCCGAGGATGGTAAATTTTCAGAAGGGAGTTCATCCGTGGCTTTTGTAATTGAAGTAAAATCTACGAAAGAATAGCTCTAACAGGAATTATATGCTAATATACAAAAAGCAAGGCCAAACAATAGCATAGAACGATCACTAGGGGAGCCGCAAGGCTGAGACGGGCGTATCTGCTCGGACCCTTTGAACCTGATCTGGGTTATACCAGCGTAGGGAAGTGGAGAACGAATATTGCAGCGGGGGTATACGGTCAGTACCGGTATTCCTGTTTCTATTCCAGACTGCTTCCTTTACGGGGGCGGTCTTTTTTGTGTTGTGGAGAGGTGTAGTGTGAGCTGGGACAGACAGGAGGGGGAAAGGCGTTGTACGAAATTCATGTCATCTCAGACGGGCGGCTCCACCCTGAGAAGCTTGCGGAGCTGGCTGCGGCGGTACATCCCATGGTGGATTATATCCATCTCCGGGAAAAAGCCATGTCCGCCCGCGAACTGCTGGCGGCGGCGCAGCAGATGCTTCAGGCCGGGGTTCCGCCTTCGAAGCTGGTCATAAATGACCGGATCGATGTTGCCCTGGCCGCCGGGGTAGGTGGTGTACAGTTAGGCTGGCATAGCCTTCCGCCAGCCGCAGCACGCAGGCTTGCACCGGACCTGCGGATCGGCAGATCGGTACACTCGCGGGAAGAGGCGGCGGAGGCTGGAAGGCGGGGAGCAGACTTCTGCCTCTACGGGCATGTTTTCCCGACAGCTTGCAAGCCGGGGCAGCAGGCACGGGGACTTGCGCAACTGGCCGAGGCTGTCCGCTGGAGCCGCATCCCGCTGATTGCGCTTGGAGGGATTACCCCGGGTAATGCCGGAGCGGTGCTGACCCAAGGGGCGGCTGGCATTGCTGTCATGTCGGGGATCTGCGGAGCCCCGGACCCGGTGGCAGCGGCCCGGGCTTACAGGGAAGCGGTCCACAGGGCAGCAGAGCTGGCTGAAGCGCTGGAAATGGCACAATCACAAGGCACAGCAGGAGGTGAACAGGCATGAATGTGACCGTTAACGGGAAGAGGCAAAGAATCGAAGAGAGCTGCCGGACACTGGAGGATCTGCTCTCCCGGCCCGAGTGGGCCGGTAAGCTGGTGATTGTCGAGCTGAATGGTGAGCTTGCTGGCAGAGAGGTTTATGGAGAGACACTGCTCAGTGAGGGGGACCGGGTGGAGCTGGTTCATTTTGTAGGCGGAGGCTGAACACGAAGACTTATCCCAGGAGGCGTTAACATGCAAGATCCATTGATGATTGGCGGAGTGACTCTAACCAGCAGACTGTTCATTGGTACCGGAAAATACAGCCGCAACACCCTCATTCCCGAGGTGATTACGCGATCAGGCTCACAGGTCATTACCGTTGCTCTGCGCCGGGTGGACCCGGAGAGCAGTGACAATATTGTCAGCCATATTCCTTCCCATATGACCTTACTGCCTAATACCTCCGGTGCGCGCACCGCAGAGGAAGCAGTACGGATTGCCCGGCTGGCGAGATCGGCGGGGCTGGGGAACTGGGTGAAGATTGAGGTCATCAACGACCAGAAATATCTGCTGCCGGATAATATGGAGACCATCCGGGCGACCGAGATCCTTGCAGCAGAGGGCTTCGTGGTGCTTCCGTATATGAGTCCTGACCTGTCCGCCGCCCTGCGGTTGAAGGCAGCGGGGGCTGCGGCCGTGATGCCGCTGGGAGCGCCGATCGGGTCCAACCGCGGACTGCAGACCAAGGAACTGATCCGGATTCTGATCTCCGAGACGAATCTGCCGGTGATCGTGGATGCCGGAATCGGCAGACCGTCCGAGGCGGCTGAGGCGATGGAGATGGGGGCCGCAGCGGTGTTGCTTAATACAGCGATTGCCACCGCCTCGGATCCGCTGCTGATGGCAGAAGCCTTCCGTGACGCGGTAGCCGCAGGGCGCAAGGCTCATCTCGCCGGACTGGGGCCTGTGGAAGAGACGGCGGCAGCCTCTTCACCGTTGACCGGGTTCTTGGCCTGACAGATGGAATAGGAAGGAGAGAACGGTTATGAGCTTTTATGAGACGATGACCCGGCTGGAGCAGCTTCCTTACGGGACGTTATGGAGCCGGTATACGGCAGTGGATGTGAAGCGTGCGCTTCGTGCAGAGCAGGTCGATGAAGAGGGGCTGATGGCACTGTTGTCACCGGCAGCGGAGCCTTATCTGGAGGAGATGGCGCAGAAGGCGCACCGCTTAACGCGTACGCATTTCGGCCATGTGATGCAACTGTTTACACCGATGTACCTGGCTGATTATTGCGTGAATCACTGCACGTATTGCAGCTTCAGTTCTATTTATGATTTTCCGCGCAAAAAACTGACGCTGGAGCAGGTCGCCCGGGAAGCGGAGACCATCGCAGCCACAGGCCTGCGCCACATTCTGATTCTGACCGGAGAATCCCGCAGGGACAGTCCGGCCGGTTATGTGAGGGACTGCGTGAATGTGCTGCGCCGCTATTTTGCCTCCGTCAGCATTGAAGTGAATCCGCTCTCGACAGCAGAATATGCTGAGCTCAGAGAAGCTGGCGTGGACGGTCTGACGCTCTATCAGGAGGTCTACCATCAGGAAACTTATCGTGCGCTGCATGTAAAAGGACCCAAACGCGTCTACCGCAACCGTCTGGACGCTCCCGAACGGGGCTGTCAAGCCGGGTTCCGTTCGGTGAATATCGGAGCCCTGCTTGGCATGTACGAATGGCGCCAGGAGGCGCTGGCCACTGCGCTGCATGCGAGATATCTGCAGGACAAGTACCCGGAATGCGAAATCGGGCTGTCGACTCCCAGATTCCGGCCTTACTTAGGCGAATTCAACCCCGCAAGCGATGTTACCGACCGTGCGCTGGTGCAGATCATCCTGGCGTACCGCCTATTTCTGCCGCGCTCCGGGATCTCACTGTCCACACGCGAGCCGGCCGCTCTGCGCGATCATCTGGTTCAGCTCGGCATCACGAAGATGTCCGCAGGGGTATCCACCGAAGTGGGCGGACATTCCCTGGAAGGGGGAACGCCGCAGTTTGAAATCTCGGACAACCGCAGCGTGAACGAGATGGCCGAGATGCTGCGTTCGCAAGGACTCCAGCCGGTATTCAAGGACTGGGATATCCTGTCCGAGCCGCTTGGGTTTGAGATAGGCAGGCTGAATCTGGTTGAGCCTGATGTGACCAAACCGGATGTAATTTAAACTGATCAGGATAAACGAATGAACTTAACTTGACTAGACTAAGCGAATCAACTTAAACTGACCAGACTAACCGTGCCTAACTTAACTTGACCAGACTAATCGTGCCTAACTTAACGTGACTATATGCAAATAACCCGCTTCTTGGCGGGTTATTTGCATTGTATAAGGGTTATAAGTTGCATGTGGGCCCAATGTAGGCGAAAAACCGAACACAATTGGTGCGGATGGAGAAAATGCGGGCCGTTTAAGAGAGGCATTCGCATAGCATTGTTAACACGTAAGTATATCAGCCAACGCTAGGAGCCAACACATGGGAATGTGTACTCTATCTACTCTATAGATTCAGGCTCTCCGGCAGACTGTCCCTGACTCGCACTGGAAGACAGCTCGTCCAGCGACATCTCGAAGCCCGGAGCCATGTGTTTAAGGAAATACTCCATCTCAGGCATCTCCAGCACATGCAGCTTCGCGGCGGTCTGCTCCCTGGCTGCGGCGAATTCGCGGTTGCCTGCGGCGACCTCCCAGACGCATTTCAGGTAAGCGTCCAGCACATCCGCTGCCTTGACGTAGCGGAGCAGTCCGGCATCCTCGGAGCCGGGCGGGCTGGTGTGCGGCTGCAGGAGCGGCGCATAGACTGCGCTCAGCTCCGGCGGGATCATGGCCGCCAGCCGGTCGGCGGCCACCTGCTCCATCTCGCGGAAGCTGGACAGCAGACGCGAGTTGTCATGCTTCACCGGCGTAGCGATGTCGCCGGTGAAGACCTCGGTGGCGTCGTGGAACAGCGCCATTGTGGATGCGCGGTCGGCGTTCAGCGAGCGGCCGAAATGGGCATTGCCGATGGTGCACAGCATGTGCGCCAGCAGGGCGACCTGGAACGAATGCTGCGCCACGTTCTCCGGAGCGGTGCTGCGCATGAGGCTCCAGCGCTGGATATATTGCAGCCGGTAGAGATAGGCGGAGAAATGGTAGTTCAATTTTGAAGTAACCCCTTTCATGAGCAGCTTAATGTGCTATTATAGTAACTAATTGTACCAGAGTTAGGGCCGCTTGAACCAGATGGAGAGGAGACTGAATGAAGATGCAGCATTTTGAAGAGAGCATTTATAATTTGATTGTAGAGACCTCCACGAACCTGCCGGGAGATGTGCGCCGGGCAGTGGCCAGAGGGCGGGCGCTGGAAGACCGGGCGACACGCTCCGGACTGGCACTAACCACGATAGCGCAGAATATCGGGATGGCGGAGCAGCAAATATCGCCGATCTGCCAGGATACGGGGATGCCGACTTTTATCATTCATACGCCGGTGGGCGTGAATCAGATAGAGATGAAGAAGGATATTCACAGCGCAATTATCCGCGCTACGAAGAACGGCAAGCTGCGTCCCAATTCCGTGGATTCGCTAACCGGCGAGAACAGCGGGGATAATCTGGGGGCAGGGACTCCGGTGATTCACTTCGAGCAGTGGGAGGAAGAGAGCATTGACGTCCGGCTGATCCTGAAGGGCGGCGGCTGCGAGAATAAGAACATCCAGTACAGCCTTCCGGCAGAGCTGGAGGGACTCGGCAAAGCCGGACGCGATCTCGACGGTATCCGCAAGTGCATCCTGCATTCCGTGTATCAGGCGCAGGGCCAAGGCTGTAGCGCAGGATTCATTGGTGTAGGCATCGGCGGTGACCGTACCACGGGCTATGAGCTGGCGAAGAAGCAGCTGTTCCGCAAGGTTGAGGATGTGAATCCTAATGAAGATTTGGGCAAGCTGGAGAATTACATTATGGAGAATGCCAATAAGCTCGGAATCGGCACGATGGGCTTCGGCGGTGAAGTGACGCTGCTGGGCTGCAAAATCGGGGTAATGAACCGGCTGCCTGCCAGCTTCTTTGTCTCTGTAGCCTATAACTGCTGGGCCTTCCGCCGCCAGGGCATTCTGGTTCATCCGGCTACTGGTGACATTCAGGATTGGCTGTATGAGAGCGGCACCGGGATATCTGTTGAGGGGGAAGCTGCACCGCAGCCGGTTGCTGAACCTGTGGGTGTAGCTGCGGCAGAACGTACAGCTTCCGGCGTGGTGCCAGAGGATGCTACGATTCCTGCGGCACCGGCTATTGTATCCGGGACGGGTGAAGCAGCTTCGGATGCAGCCGTTTCAGGGAATGGGGCAGGATCTGAACCGGCTGCGGCAGCTTCCGCTGGCTCAGGCGGCTCGCGCGAGATCCGTCTGACCACACCGATCAGCGAGGAGGATATCCGCAGCCTGCGCGTCGGCGATGTGGTGATCCTCTCCGGCGAGATGCACACCGGCCGCGATGCCCTGCACAAATACCTCATGGATCACGACACCCCTGTCGATCTGAACGGTGCCGTCATTTATCACTGTGGCCCGGTCATGCTGAAGGATGATGAAGGCTGGCATGTGAAGGCGGCTGGCCCGACGACCAGTATCCGCGAGGAGCCGTATCAGGGCGATATTATTAAGAAGTTCGGCATCCGCGCTGTAATCGGCAAAGGCGGTATGGGACCCAAGACCCTCAAGGCGTTAGGGGAGCACGGCGCGGTCTACCTCAATGCAATCGGCGGTGCGGCGCAGTATTACGCAGAATGTATCAAGAAGGTCAACGCCGTAGACTTCATGGAATTCGGCATTCCTGAAGCGATGTGGCATCTGCAGGTGGACGGCTTCGCAGCGATCGTGACCATGGATGCGCACGGCAACAGCCTCCATGCCGATGTCGAAAAGGATTCCGCCGCCAAGCTGGCCCAGTTCCGCGAGCCGGTGTTTAAGTAACAGGACCTCAAACAAAGAAACAGCGTCAGCCATGGACGAGCGTAATGTCCATAGACTGACGCTGTTTTATTGAATTAGCGTATACCGGAATTTTTCAATATACGACTCTTTCTTGTGCTCTACACGCTGCAAATGGTCATAGAAGCTATGGGTGAATTTAAACACGTGACCATAATCCCAATCCTGCCCGCTATAGTCCTTTTGCCAAAACTTAATGTCGGTCGGCAATACGTCCGCACGCTCAGCCGGCTTCAGGGGCAAATGATCGACAGGTGAAACCAGCTTGATGGGTTCTCCAGGTACAAGGTTACGGCTGTGGCGCAGAACTTTAATCAATTTCATTAAAGGCGGCAACCCTCTTTGGAAAAAGGAGACATGGCCAAGGTCATACAGGATGTTTAACGCGTGGGAGAAAGTCAGCATATGACCGATCAGATCATGATGTGCTTCTGCCCGGTAAATGACAGGGAAATGAGCTAATTCTTCCAGCACAAGCGAAGAAAGCTCGCCGGGCGTCGAGATGACCGGAAAGCCGTCCTCGTCTGTAACCTCTACCCTCTTCACCTCGGAAGCAGAGAAGCCAATCCATGACCGCCCCGGAATTGTCCGCTCAAACGAGCGGATAAGATCGGTTATTCCTGCAAGATCCTCCGTACTTCCCCAGCCCTTAAGTTCGTGAATGGAGAGCAGACACGATGCGCTGTAAATCACATTATGACCGACCCAGTTTAACTCATCAATCGTTGTATCGAGGGCCTCAAGTATGGCAGTTACAGCTAGCCGCTCGTCACAGCCGGTACGATGTTGTATACCGTTCTCCCCAATTATCCTTTGGATCATCGCTTCGGTCTGCAAAGCTACAAGTCGGGCAAGCTCTGGTGCCGGATTATTCGTTTTAATAAAAAAATAACTGCCAATAGCGGCAGCACCAAAGTGAGCCTGCCAGATATCCCCTGTGTCTTTTTTACATGAAGAGATGATTCTTAATCCGTCCCGCAGAATGGATGGGCTCATTATAATATCGCCCCCTTATATTGCAGCATTTTTATTTATCAGTCTAACACTATATTTTCTGGAGGCAACCGGTTCCTGAAAAGCACCTACAGCTATTCGGCTGTGCGGAATAATATTTTTTTCATGTTTTGCAGAGTCGGCAGCCCCTATAGGATGCGGCTTGTGGAAGTTATAAATTATATGTCTTGACAGCGCATACATGGACATGTTAATTTTTAGTGGGGAAACCGGTTTCCCTATGTTAAAAAGATTGAATTTATTGACGGCAGCTTACTCGTTACTGAAAGTGTGTTGCATTCGGTTTACATGAGAGGGAGATGAGGAATGAAAAGAAAACGTAACCGCTTGCTTGTTCCCGTTCTAATCGCATCCATTGTATTGTCGATCATGATGAATCTGTTTGTCCTGCCTCCAGCCAAGGTGGAAGCAGCCAGTATTGGTACAGTAACCGAGAATGACACGATTTATCAGATTATGGTTGACCGCTTCCATGACGGGGATTCTTCCAATAATGCAACAGGCGCGGCTATCCGCTACGGGGAGAACTCGGAGGAGGATTTCCGGTATATGAAGGGCGGGGACTGGCAGGGGGTCATTGACAAGCTCCCGTATATTCACAATATGGGCTATACCGCGATCTGGATCTCACCGGTAGCCGAGCCCCAGATGACTAACCGTGAGAACAACGGTACAGGCAAGAACACTGCCTACCACGGCTACAATGTCAAAGATCCGAACAAGGCCAACCCTTACTTCGGCACCAAAGAAAAGCTGAAAGAACTTGTAGATTCCGCACATGCGCTCGGGATCAAGGTCATTATTGACGTCGTGCCTAATCACATCGGCGATTATATGCTGGGCACACAGGCGTATTATGATATCCCGTCATTGCAGCCTGCGGCTCCGTTCAATAATCCGGCGTGGTATCACCATAATGGTGACATTAACTGGTCTCTTGCCGACGGACGGTACGATCAGTGGGCCCAGGATTATCTGGAGAATCATGATCTGGGCGGTCTGGATGATATCGACTTTGATGTTCCTGTCGCCAAGCAGGCCATCTTCAGCTCGATCAAGGGCTGGTTTGACTATACGGAAGCAGACGGCGCCCGGGTCGATGCGGCCAAGCTGATGAAGCCGACCGATATCGGCGAGCTGCAAAATTTGCTGGGCGTGAACACTTTTGGGGAGAATTTCGACGGCAATGCCGAATTCGTCTCCCGCTGGGTCGGCCAGAATAAGGAGTGGGGGATGCTGGACTTCCCGTTGTTCTTCTCCGTGCTGAACAGCTTCGCGTACGGGCAGTCTTTTGACGCGAATATCAAAGGCACCCTGGCTCAAGACTCCTACTACGGCGGCAACGCCAACCATATGGTTACCTTCATCGACAATCATGACCGCAACCGCTTCCTGACCGAGGCCGGGGGCAGTGTTGAGAAGCTGCAGAATGCTTTGTCCTTTATCTTCACCGTGCGTGGAACGCCTGTGGTCTTCCAGGGAACGGAGCAGAACAAGGGCAATGGCAACGGGCAGATCATGACGGGCGGCATCGCGGATACGTGGAACCGCTGGTCGATGGTGAAGCGGGATGCAAGCGGCAATGTGCTGGAGAATTATTTCAATGAGAATGCCAGTACCTTCAAGCATGTAGCCAAGCTCAATGAGATCCGCAAAAACAACCCGGCCCTGCGCACCGGCACCCAGCGCGAAATGTGGTCGGCACAGAACCTGTACGCCTTCTCCCGTCGGATTGACAGCGGAACGAATGTCGGCCAGGAGGTCATCTCCGCATTCAGTAATGCATCCGGCGGATCACAGACGGTAACGCTGCCGCTGCGCGCCGAGAGCACACTAACCGCAGGTACGGTTCTGGTGAACCAGTTGAACCCCTCCGATACTGTGACCGTGCAGGCGGGCGGTGTCACTGGTAAGCAAATTACAATTACCCTGGGCGCCAACTCCGCCAAAATCTATGCCAAAACACAGCCGGTAACCGATACGCAGGCACCAAGTGTTCCGGGAAATGTAACAGCAACCGTACAGAATGCCTCCAGCGCGCTGGTGTCCTGGTCAGCTTCCACCGATAATGTCGGGGTGACAGGGTATGAAATCTACCGCAACGGCGTGAAGATCGGGACTTCGGCTACGACCTCTTTTACAGATAACGGACTTGTAGGCAGCACTAATTATTCCTATACGGTAAAAGCGTATGATGCCGCCATGAATCTGTCGGCCTTCAGCGCAGCCGCTCTGATCGTTACCCCTGCCGGTAACAGTGTGACAATCTACTACAAGCAGGGTTACACCAATCCGTACATTCATTACCGCCCAGTGGGCGGGACTTGGACGACATCTCCGGGTGTGGCTATTCCAGCCGCTGAGGTAGCGGGCTATAACAAAATCACCATCAACATCGGCGCAGCCACCCAGCTCGAAGCCTGCTTCAATAACGGCAGCGGCACCTGGGACAGCAATGGCGGCAGTAATTATCTGTTCGGCACCGGTACCTGGACCTATACGCCTACAGGCAATATCCAGGCAGGCGGTCCGGTGACGCCAACGGCTACACCAACCGTAGCACCAACAGCGACACCGACTGTGACGCCTACGGTGGCACCAACCGTAGCACCGACTGCTACACCAACCGTAGCACCGAGTGCAACACCAACAGCATCACCGACCGTAGCGCCAACGGCGACCCCTGTGCCAACCGCCACTCCGGCGGGCAACACTGCGACGATCTATTACAAGAATACAGCCTTCAGTAATTCGTATATCCATTACAAGCTGGATGGGGCGACAACCTGGACGACTTCACCGGGTGTGCAGATGCAGGCCTCTACTTTCAGTGGCTACAAAGCCATTACCATTCCGCTTGGCAGCGCCACAGGTCTAACCGCAGCCTTTAATAACGGCAGCGGGACCTGGGATAACAATGGCGGGAATAACTATCATTTTGGCACCGGCAGTTCCAGTCTGGTTGGGGGAAGCTTGACCTCCGGGGAACCGCAGGCAGACAGCGTAACCTTCCGGGTTAGCGTACCGGGATCCACTCCGGCGAATGCTCCGGTCTATCTGACGGGTTCGTTCAACAGCTGGAATGCGGCAGATGCAGCCTATCTGCTGACCCGTGGCAGTGACGGCGTCTATTCCATCACCTTGAACCTTCCAGCAGGCAGCGCCGTGACATATAAGCTGACGCGCGGAAGCTGGGGCACAGTAGAGACCGTATCCAGCGGTGCAGATATTGCGAACCGGACGCTCACACCGGCAGGCGGAGCACAGACAGTGACACTAAGCGTGCAGCGCTGGAAGGATCAGTAAGCCGCTTGAGGGGGCGGGGGATGGATGTCCGCCGCCCCCGTTTTTTTGACGAAGAATGAACCCGATAAGAAGGAGTTGAACCATGACCAAGACCTCCAGGTCCCTGCGCAAGATTACAGCCCTGCTCCTGGGCGGGCTTCTGAGCGTTCCGGCATTAGTGTCCCCTGTCTCGGCAGAGATTGCCGCTACGCATGTCTACCATAATCATATGCCGAATTTCTGGGCTTACTATGACTTGAACACTTACAATTCCACTCCTGTAGGCAGTCCGATCCGCTATACCTACGATGGTGAAGTGATCCAACTGAAGCAGAATCCGCCCGCAGGTTATCCCTATTATCTGCCGAATGGAACTCCCATGCCCCACGATGATCTGGTCTCTTACTATTCCCATCACGCCAAGACGGGCGCGTATTTAACCTGGCCCTGGAGTGTGGCGAACACACTGCACAGCAATCATCCCCAGGCGCAGATGCATGTTACTATGTCGGGGTCCGTGGTGAACAATGTGAACAGTATTATTCAACAAGGAAATGTAAGCGGATACAATAATCCGGCCTGGGGAACCCCGTGGAAGAATGCCGTGAATCAGCTTCGGACCACAGGCGGCGACAACATGCTCGACCTGATCCATTTCTCCGGACACCATTCGATGGGACCGCTGGTCGGCAATGACTATTTGCTCAAGGATATGATCTATCATGGAGCCACGATGGCTCAGCCTTATTTCCTGGGCAGCAGCTACAAGTCGTCTAAGGGATTTTTTCCGACAGAGCTGGGGTTTTCAGAGCGGATGATCCCGGTGCTGAACAAGCTTGGCATCCAGTGGTCCGTGATCGGCAACAACCACTTCTCCCGCACACTTAAGGATTATCCGCTGCTGGACAGTCCAGGCACAGATACGATGATCTCACCGCCCAACCGCAGCGATCTGCAGAATGTCAGTACAGCCGGAGCCTGGGTGAGTGAGCCGATGTTCAATGAGCAGCAGGTGGTCTATAATAAATATCCTTTTGCCTCAACGGCCCATTGGGTCCGTTATGTGGACCCGGCAACAGGGGCAGAATCGAGAGTGGTCGGCGTGCCTGTCGCCCAGGCGCAGTCCTGGGAAGAAGGGTATCTGGGCCAGGTAAAAGCAGACGCGCTTAAGCCGTATGAGAATCTGGTCGCGCAGAAGCAGATTTTTGTCGTGGCCCATGACGGGGATAATTCTTCGGGCCGGGCCGGCTCCGAGGAGACCTGGCGCAATGCCGGGAATGTTACCTATGCCAGCAGCGGTGTGACCAGTATGG
Organism: Paenibacillus sp. FSL R7-277; assembly: GCF_000517965.1. NCBI lineage: Bacteria > Bacillati > Bacillota > Bacilli > Caryophanales > Paenibacillaceae > Paenibacillus > Paenibacillus sp. FSL R7-277. The sequence continues at coordinate 14,879 of NZ_ASPX01000035.1, read as the reverse complement.
GGATCGATGAGTATCTGCGCAGCAATACACCGGCCGCATCCGATGTGGTTCATGTGCAGGACGGCTCCTGGATCGATACCCGGGATTCGTCCTCTGATCCGACCTGGTACCATTGGCATCTGCCGTTTGGGATCTGGAAAGGCCAGTTCGCGGCCTTCAATCAGGTGAACGGGACTGCTTACGCCCCGAAGAAGAATCTGGCGGGTGTCGAGGAAGGCATGACGGTATCCTTCGAGAAGGGCTATCATTATCTGGAGCGTAATTTCGCACTGTTACAGGCTTCCCTGAACTATGCCAAGACTGCTGAGCAGATCTGGCTGGAGGAGCATCCGAATTATTGGAAGCCTGCGAACCCGCTGGACCGTGAGGTGACTTACGAAGGCAACCAATTGAATCCGTGGATGCTCTCCTATCCTGTGAAGGGCAACACGGCGAATGACTATGCTGGAGGTGCCAATCCCGCTGAGTTGGCCTGGTATTTCCTCCTGCCTGCGATGGATTCGGGATTCGGCTATTACGATGAGAATGTGGATGACAGCGTGAAGCCGGCCTTGTCCTTCAATCAATCGTTATACTTCTCCAAGCCCTATGTATCGCAAAAGCTGGCTAAAGACAAAACCGGCCCCTCCGTCTGGTGGCCCCAGCGTTACCCGTACAATCCGGGCAGCGCCAATGTCAGCAAGGCAGAGGGCTGGACCCTGCAGCATTACAATAATGCTTTTGCCATCTATACGTATGCGTTCGACACCAGCGGAATCAGCGAGATCAAGGTGAAGGTCCGGGCACACCGCGATAAGACGGCTGACGTAGCGGATAATACTTTTAAAGTCTATGATCCCGCAGGTCTGGCCGCAGCCGGAGTACCTGGTATTGAACCTGCCAAGGTTGGCGCGTGGACGGAATACCCGATGAATGTCCGCGACCTGAGCGCCGATATTAACGGTGTTGACTGGCAGCCAAGCAGTAAGACGGTTATGCAGAAGGTTCCGGCCACGGATATCGGGAATCTGTATTTCTCCTACATCTCCGATTACCGCGATCAGCTGTTAGACTACTACATTGAAGCCAAGGATGCTAAGGGCAATGTGACCAAAAGTGATATCCAGCAGGTCTATGTCGGTGCCGGCAAATATACGCTGGCGAACGGCAAATATACGGAGAGCATGCAAGGTACTATTGAAGGGACGCATCCGTTCATCACAGATGTGCCCGCTGTCCCGGATACTGAAGCTCCGGCTGTTCCAGTCAATGTTCAGGCCACAGTGGTTAATGCTTCTTCTATCGGGCTGACCTGGAATGCCGCTTCAGATAATATTCGTGTTACCGGCTATGAGATCTACCGCAATGGCGTCAAAATCGGAACAACAGCTTCCACCTCATATACAGATAGTGGCTTGTCGGCCAGTACAACATATGAATACAGAGTAAAAGCCTATGATGCCTCCGGTAACCTCTCCGGCTTCAGTGCAGCAGCTACTGCCACCACACCGGCGGGCAATAATGTAACGATCTATTACAAGCAGGGGTATTCCACTCCTTACATTCATTACCGTCCGGTTGGGGGGACCTGGACGACAGCCCCAGGCGTAGCGATTCCGGCCGCCGAGGTAGCGGGTTATAACAAAATCACCATTAACATCGGCGCAGTTACCCAGCTCGAAGCCTGCTTCAACAACGGCAGCGGCACCTGGGACAGCAACGGCGGCAGCAATTATCTGTTCGGCACCGGCACCTGGACCTACACCGGCTCTGGCAAAATCCAGCCGGGCGGTCCTGCTGCGCCAACTGCATCGCCGAGTGTAGCTCCGACGGTTACACCGACCGTGGCTCCTACGGTGGCACCAACCGTAGCACCGACTGCTACACCAACTGTAGCGCCGACCGCAACACCGACGGTAGCTCCGAGTGCAACACCAACCGTAGCGCCAACGGCGACACCTGTGCCAACTGCCACTTCGGCGGGCAACACCGCGACGATCTATTACAAGAATACAGCCTTCAGTAATTCGTATATCCATTACAAGCTGGATGGGGCAACCACCTGGACGACTTCACCGGGTGTACAGATGCAGGCTTCTACTTTCAGCGGCTACAAGTCGATTACCATTCCGCACGGCAGCGCCACAGGCCTAACTGCAGCCTTCAATAACGGCAGCGGGACCTGGGATAACAATGGCGGGAATAACTATCATTTTGGCACCGGTAGCTCCAGTCTGGTTGGGGGAAGCCTGACCTCCGGGGAACCGCAGGCGGATAGCGTAACCTTCCGGGTTAACGTACCAGGTTCGACTCCGGCGAATGCTCCTGTTTATCTGAGCGGTTCGTTCAACAGCTGGAATGCGGCAGATCCGGCCTATCTGCTGACCTGTGGCAGTGATGGCGTCTATTCCATCACCTTGAATCTTCCGGCAGGCAGCGCCGTGATGTATAAGCTGACGCGCGGAAGCTGGGGCACAGTAGAGACCGCATCCAGCGGTGCAGATATTGCGAACCGGACGCTCACTACGTCAGGCGGGTCGCAGACGGTCACACTGACCGTGCAGCGCTGGAAGGATCAGTAGCGCATGTAAGTAACAAAACGGGGCCGCCCTTTCTAAGTGGTGTAGTATGCCAATTAGGAAGGGCGTTTTCTGATTGGAGGTGTGCGTGCTAAATGTAATCGAAAAACCGATCACAATGCGCAGGTTGGGAGTGCACGTGCCAAATGTAATCGAAAAACCGATCACAATGTGCAGGTTGGGAGTGCACGTGCCAAATGTAATCGGAAAACCGATCACAATGCGAAGGTTGGGAGTGTACGTGCCAAATGTAATCGAAAAACCGATCACAATGAGCCGGTCGGGGGTGTACGTGCCAAATGTAATCGAAAAACCGAACACAATGTGCACGTGCGGGGTATGCGGGCTAAATGTGTGCGGAAAACCGAATACAATGCGCAGTGGTGAGGTGTGCGAGCCGAATGTATGCGGTAAACCGAACACAATGTTTAGCGGCGAGGTATGCGTGCCGATTGTATTCGAAAAACCGAACACAATGTGCACGTGCGGGGTCTGCGAGCCGAATGTATGCGGAAAACCGAATACATTGTATAGGAGCAAGGGTGAGCGTAACGGATGTGTGTAAGGGTCTAAGGTTTACAGGGTTTTCCTGTATCTCCCACCACTTAAACAGCGCAGCGGGCGGACTGACCCGCGGAGAAGCGGTAGCGTTCGCCTTTGTGTCCGGATTTTCACCGATCAGGTAAAATTTACACCACGTTGATAATCGCCGCCGGAACTGGTATTTTGCCGAAAATGCAGGTAGAGTGTTCTCATGGACATAAACACGAGGGAAGAGGACCGCCGCAGATGAAACCATTCCGCATTCGACTTACCATCATACTTATGGCACTGATAGGAATATCAATGACCGGGGCCGGGATCACCATGGCTCAGCTGTTCAAGGATTCGCATATTTCCGTGCTGGAAGAGAACATGTCCCGGGAAATAAAGCTGCTCTCCGGCACCTTCTCATTCATGGATACCAGCAGCCCGGATGCCCTGAACTACTATACAGAACAGGCAGAGAGGATATCCATCTTGACCGGATCACGTGTCACCTTCATTACGAAGCAAGGCCGGGTCATTGGGGACTCGGAGAAGAATCCGCGTGAGATGGACAACCACTCTACCCGCGAAGAGGAGCTGCTGGCCGCGAAGGAAGGGATTGGCCGGGCGATCCGTTACAGCGATACATTAGACCGTGAAATGATGTATGTGGCGGGTTCCGTGTCCTCCGATCAGGGCTTTGACGGGTATATCCGGCTGTCGATGGGGCTCGATACCGTATCCGAAGGACTGAACCGGGCGTGGATGATCATGGCAGGGGGGCTGGTGCTGCTGTTCATTGCCGCAACCTTGGTGAGCTACAAGGTGGCTTCCAGTATGACCTCACCGCTGGAGCAGATCACCAGAGTGGCGCGGCGGATTACTGATCTTGATTACGATGCCCGGGTGCCCATGAAGCGCAAGGATGAGATCGGCCAGCTGGCTACAGCCATCAACGCGATGGCCGACAGTCTCCAGGCCCAGCTGAAGACCATCCGCGACAATGAGGACCTGCTGCAAAGTGTACTCGACAATATGACCGGCGGCATCGTGATGATCAACGCTGAAGGGGAGATTGCCCTGCTCAACCGGGCCGCCGAACGGCTGCTCGATGTGAAGCACAGCGAGATGACCGGACATTCCTATAAGGAGATTAAGCATCATTATGAGCTTACCCGGCTGATTGATGATGGAGTGTCCGCAGGTGAACCTATTCACGAGGAGCGCAGCATCTATAATCCCGTGGAGCGGATTGTGCGTCTGGATGGGGTGCCGATGATTCAGGACGGCTGTTCCCGGGGCATGCTGTTCCTGCTTCAGGAGGTTACAGAGATCCGCCGGCTTGAGAAGATGCGCAGCGAATTCGTCGCCAATGTCTCCCACGAGCTGAAGACCCCTGTCGCTGCGGTAAAAGGCTTCGCCGAGACCCTCCTCGGCGGTGGCGTTACGGATGAGAAGACGGCGCGTTCGTTCCTGCAGATTATTTACGATGAGAATGAAAGGCTGAACCGCCTGATCGGCGACATCCTGGAGCTGTCCAAAATCGAATCCAAACGCGTTCAGCTGGAATGCTCCCCGGTTCATCTGATCGAATTCTTCGGCTCCGTGCTGGAAACGCTCAGTAAGGTAGCGGAGAAGAAGAAGATTACACTTAGCTCGGATGTGCCTGCGGAGCTATTCATTGAGGGAGATGAAGACAAGCTGCGCCAGATCTTCATGAATCTGCTCTCCAATGCGATCAACTACACCCAGGACGGGGGGAATGTCAGAGTCACCGCAGTGAGCATCCAGAAGAAGGATGGCACCGAGAGCGTACGCTTTACAGTCAGTGATACGGGGATGGGGATTCCGCGCAAGGATCTGCCCCGGATCTTTGAACGCTTTTACCGGGTGGACAAAGCCCGCTCCAGAAGCTCCGGCGGAACCGGCCTCGGTCTATCCATCGTGAAGCATCTGGTCGAGCTGCACCGCGGGTCAATTAACGTTGAGAGCGATCTGGGCATCGGCAGCTCGTTCATCCTTGAACTGCCGCTGCTGCAGGAAGAGAATCTATAACCCTGCGGATCATAACGGATCAATAGAGAATAAATTTATGATTTTACACCAAGTTAACATTGTGGTGCTATGATGTGCATGTGTGCAGTTTTGTAAAATTAATAACCTATGAAAAGACGGGGGAACCTATGGCACAACGATTGCTTGTCATTGAAGACGAACCGACACTGGCCCGGCTGCTGTCGTACAACTTGACACAGGAAGGCTACGAGGTGACGGTGGAGGATCATGGAACGGCAGGATATGACCGTGCGACTAGAGAACCTTTTGAATTGATCGTACTGGATCTGATGCTGCCCGGCATGAACGGCATTGACATTCTGGATAAATTACGTGGGCAAGGCATCCGCACACCGGTTATTGTGCTGACGGCCAAGAATGCGGAAGAGGATGTCGTCCGCGGGCTGAAGTCCGGGGCGGATGACTATATTACGAAGCCCTTCGGCGTATCCGAGCTGCTGGCGCGGGTCAGCGCTGTACTGCGGCGGATCTCTGGTATTGCCGAAGAAGCTCCGCCCGAGACGGCGGTGTCTGCATCGACGATTATTCTCGGACAGCTGGAGATCTACCCCGAGCGTTATGAAGTCTCGCTGGGCGGACAGAGCATCAATCTGCGGCCGAAGGAATTTGAAGTACTGCTGTATCTGGCCCGCAAGCCGGGCGTTGTCCTGACACGGGATGATCTGATGAATGCGGTCTGGGGCTTCGACTATATCGGAGGCCAGCGTACCGTCGATGTGCATGTCAGCTCCCTGCGCAAGAAGCTGGAGCTTGACCCTGAATCCGTGCATATTGATTCCATCCGCGGCGTGGGCTATAAGCTGGTTGTCAACAAGAAGAGAACACCGGTCATTTAACATGACGGTGTTCTTTTCTCACAAGATAAGCATCTTCTCCTCCGGCATTGTCTAACTGTACAAGGATTTTTACACTGCGTTAACAATTCTCTGGAGCTCTATTTACACTGAAAGCTTATCATGGGGAACGAAGATGATGAGAAGGAGACAACAGAAACTAATGAAATCCATCATTGACATAGAGAAGCTAGATCTCTACTATGAGTCATTCCATGCCCTGAAGAAGGTGGATTTGCAGATTCCGGAGAAGCAGGTGACTGCGTTTATCGGACCCTCCGGCTGCGGGAAATCCACACTGCTGCGTACCCTTAACCGTATGAACGACATGATTCCTGGAACACGTATTGAAGGTAAAGTGAATATCGGCGGCAAAAACATCTACAGCGACGAGATTGAAGTGGAGAGTCTGCGCAAGCAGGTGGGGATGGTGTTCCAGCAGCCCAATCCTTTTCCCAAGTCGATCTATGATAACGTGGCTTATGGCCCGCGTCTGCACGGTGTGAAGAGCAAAGCCGAGCTGGATGTCCTGGTAGAGCAAAGTCTGCGCCAGTCTGCACTCTGGGAGGAAGTGAAGGATTTCCTCAAAAAGTCGGCCTTAAGTCTGTCCGGAGGCCAGCAGCAGCGTCTCTGTATTGCCAGAGCCCTTGCCGTACAGCCGGATATTCTGCTGATGGATGAGGCGACTTCAGCGCTGGACCCGGTGTCCACACTCAAGATTGAGGAGCTGGTCCAGGAGCTGCGGGATAAGTATACGATTGTAATGGTCACGCATAATATGCATCAGGCCGCCCGGGTATCGGGACGCACTGTATTTTTCCTGAACGGTGTTATTGTGGAGGCTGCGGACACGGAGCTGCTGTTCTCAAACCCTAAGGATTCCCGCACAGAAGACTATATTTCTGGCCGCTTCGGCTAAGGATAGCTGACTCGTAAGTCTCAGGTTCACTCCGTTCACCCGATATGACCATATGTTTTTGAGGAGGAGCACTTTCGATATGATTCGCAGAAAAGAATTCGATAAAGATCTGGAAGAACTGCGCACCCTGCTGCAGCAGATGGGCGAGCATGTAACGGATGCCCTGGATGGTGCGATATTGGCCCTGCAGACCCTTGATACGGTACGGGCGCAGGAGATTGTCAAAGCGGACCTGCGGCTGAACGCCATGGAAGACCGGATTATGGAGATCGGCTCACGGCTGATCATCACCCAGCAGCCGGTGGCGAAGGACCTGCGCCGCATTATTGTAGCCTTCAAAATCTCCAGCGATCTGGAGCGTATGGGCGATCTGGCACTGGATGTAGCCAAGGTAACGATGCGCATCCAGGGACAGCAGCTGATTAAGCCGCTTGTGGATATTCCGCGCATGGCTGAGCTTGTTACGATCATGACCACGGAGGCTATTCAGTCTTATCTGGACGAGAATACGGATCTGGCCTACAAAATGGCGCAGGATGACGATCAGGTCGATGGTCTGTACAGCGCGATGATTAACGAACTGTACACTTATATGGTTCAGAAGCCTGAGACAGTGAATCAGGCGATGCTGCTCACACTGGTTGGCCGTTACATTGAGCGGATTGCCGATCATGCCACGAATATTGGCGAGAGTGTAGTGTATCTGGTTACAGGTAAACGTCCGGATTTGAACCAATAACAGTATAGACTGCCAGAGGCAAGCCTTCATTCCGGGGGCTTGTTTTTTATTTTGGCATAAAGCGGCGATTCGTGGCAGAGCCATTTCGTCTTGGTGCGGAGCATATGTTACTATGTAAGGAGAAAGCAAGAAAAAGGCGAGGTGCTAGTGTGGACAAGCTGATACTCATTGATGGAAATAATATCATTTACCGGGCGTTCTTCGCCATGCCGCCGCTGACGAATACAGCGGGACAGCAGACGAATGCGGTATACGGTTTCACGACGATGCTACTGCGTCTGCTGGAGGAGCATAAACCGACACATATGATTGTGGCCTTCGACGCGGGGAAGATTACCTTCCGGCATGAAGGCTATGAGGAGTATAAAGGCGGGCGCCAGAAGACCCCGCCGGAGCTGTCCGAGCAGTTCCCGCTGCTCAAGGAGCTGCTGAAGGGTCTGGGGGTTCCGCAATTCGAGATTGCAGGCTACGAGGCTGACGATATTATCGGCACCATCTCCAGGGAAGCGGATGCCGCCGGCCGTCAGGTGATGATTGTGTCCGGGGATAAGGATATGCTGCAGCTGGCTTCCGAGCATACCACCATAGCGCTGGTGCGCAAGGGAGTTACGGAAGTGGAACTTTACGGACCTAAGCAGATCCGTGACAAATATGATCTCACCCCAGAGCAGATCATTGATCTGAAGGGGCTGATGGGCGATGCCAGCGACAATATTCCCGGGGTGCCGGGAGTCGGGGAGAAGACAGCGCTTAAGCTGCTCCAGCAGTTCGGATCGGTGGAGGGCGTGCTGGCCGGAACCGGTGAGCTGAAGGGCAAGATGAAAGAGAAGCTGGAAGAGCACGCGGACAGCGCCGTCATGAGCAAAAAGTTGGCGACGATCTACCGCGAGGTTCCGCTTGAGCATACGTGGGAGGATATGGTCTTCAGCGGGATTAACACGGACACGGCTGGGCCTGCGCTCGCCAAGCTGGAATTCCGCTCGCTGCTGGAGCGCCTGTCGCTGAGCGCCTATTCACATGCGGCGGACGGTAGCCTGACGGGTTCCCCCGTGGTGGAAGCCGCAGAGCTTAATATTACAATTGTTGACGAAGACGGAATAAGCGAGCTGGTTCAGGCACTGCCGGGCATCTCCGCCCTACATGTGGAATCTAACGGGGAGAACCCGCACCGTGCCGAAGTGATCGGTCTGGGGCTGTCTTCGCCGGAGCAGCATTATTTTGTGCCTTTTGCCCTGCTGAAGAGTAAGGCGGCAGCACCCCTGCGGGACTGGCTCGGTGACGAGCAGGCGCCGAAGAGCGGGTATGATCTGCACCGTGCCGATCTGGCGCTGCATTGGCAGGGGATTGCTTTTGCCGGAGCCGCTAACGATGTTCAGCTTGCCGCCTACCTGCTGGACCCGACCGAAGCCAGCCAGAATCTGAATGACCTGACCACGAAATACGGCCTGCCCCGCTTGTCGCCGGATGAGGATGTCTTCGGCAAAGGGGCCAAATATAGAATTCCTGAGCTTAAGATTCTCGGTGAGCATGTCGCCCGCAAGAGTGCAACCGTGCTTGGCATTGTGCAGAAGCAGCAGGAGGAGCTGGACAAGACGGACATGACCCGCCTGTTCCAGGACCTGGAGATGCCGCTGTCGCGGATTCTCGCCGATATGGAGAAGCAGGGCATTGCTGTTAACAAGGATGATCTCGTCCAGCTCGGCAGGGAATTTGAAGCCCAGATCTCCCGGCTGGTCACTGAGATCTACTCCGCTTGCGGAACCGAATTCAATCTTAATTCTCCGAAGCAGCTGGGCGAGGTTCTGTTCGTGAAGCTCGGTCTGCCGGTCGTGAAGAAGACGAAGACCGGGTATTCGACGGATGCCGAGGTGCTGGAAAAGCTTGCGCTTTATCATGACGCTGTGCGCCTGATTCTGCAATACCGTACCATTGCCAAGCTGCAATCCACGTATGTGGAAGGCCTGATGAAGGAAATCTCGCCGGAGACCGGCAAGGTACACACCTTTTACCGGCAGACGATTGCGGCCACGGGCCGGCTCAGCAGCCAGTTCCCGAACCTGCAGAACATTCCAATCCGGCTCGAAGAGGGCCGCAAGATCCGTAAGGTGTTCGTGCCCTCCGAGCCGGGCTGGTCGATTCTGGCGGCGGATTACTCGCAGATCGAGCTGCGTGTGCTGGCGCATATCTCAGGTGATGAGCGGATGAAGGAAGCTTTTGTCGAGGATATGGATATTCATACCAAGACTGCGATGGACGTATTCGGCGTCCCTGCGGAGAGTGTGGACAGTAACATGCGCCGCTCCGCCAAAGCAGTTAACTTCGGGATTGTGTACGGCATCAGCGATTACGGGCTGTCTCAGAACCTGAACATTCCGCGTAAGGAAGCGGCCCGGTTCATTGAGCAGTATTTCGAGGTGTTCCAAGGTGTGCGCCGTTACATGGATGATATCGTAGTCGAGGCCCGTAAGCAGGGGTATGTGACTACGCTGCTGGAGCGGCGCCGTTATCTGCCGGAGATCAATGCGAAGAACTTCAATCTTCGGTCCTTCGCAGAACGTACGGCGATGAATACGCCGATTCAGGGAACCGCTGCGGATATTATCAAGCTGGCCATGGTTCATATGGACAAGGCGCTGCATGAGCGCGGCCTGAAGAGCCGGATGCTGCTCCAGGTACACGATGAGTTAGTATTCGAGGTGCCGGAGGAGGAGCTGGAGCAAATGAAGCAGCTGCTGCCCGAGGTGATGGCCGGAGCGCTGCAGCTGTCTGTTCCGCTGAAGGCAGAGGTAAGTTATGGCAGCAACTGGTACGAAGCGAAATAGGCTCCCCGCACATGGCAGATATCCGGTATAATGGAGTGGAGGTGAGCCATGATGCCGGAATTGCCGGAAGTCGAAACAGTCAGAAGAACACTTAATGAGTTAATTACAGGCAAGCAGATAGAGCATGTCACCGTCCGGCTGCCGCGGATCATTCAGCGCCCGGATGATATTCAGGCCTTTGCCCATATGCTGGCAGGCCATACAGTGGTAACGGTTGAGCGCAGAGGCAAGTTCCTGCGTTTCGTATTTGACGGGCTGGTGATGGTCTCCCATCTGCGGATGGAGGGCCGTTACGGGGTGTACCGTGAGGGCGAGCTGCTGGACAAGCATACGCATGTTATTTTCCATTTCACAGATGGGACGGAGCTGCGTTATACGGATGTGCGCCAATTCGGGACGATGCATCTATTCCAGCCGGGAGAGGATCTGCAGCTGAAGCCGCTGAACAAGCTGGGGCAGGAGCCGCTGGATGCCGATTTAACGCTGGAACGGTTCAAGGAGATTGTCGTTAAGCGGAGCACCAAGATCAAGCCGCTGCTGCTCAATCAGGAATATATAGTAGGTATCGGCAATATTTATGTAGATGAGTCCCTGCACCGTGCAGGCATCCACCCGGAGGAGACCGCGAAGTCCCTCTCGGAGGATCAGCTGGCCAGACTGCATCATGCTATTGTCGCAACACTGACGGAAGCAGTGAATGCCGGAGGCTCCTCCGTGAAGTCATATGTCAACGGCCAGGGGGAGAGCGGGAGCTACCAGGATCAGCACAAGATCTACGGACGCAAGGATCAGCCGTGTGCCACCTGCGGCACGCTGATTGAGAAGAGTGTGGTCGGCGGACGGGGAACGCATTATTGTCCCAGCTGCCAGCCGGTACCTGTACTGATTCTGTAATATTTATTTAGAGTCAGCGCCGCATTTACAGCCCGTTTCCAGGCTAGTTACATCTGAGTTATAACCGTTATGTATAAAGGCAGGCACTTCCTGCCCGTCCCGCCCATATAATGTGTGAAGATTGCTGATTATGGCGAAACGGAGCTCCGGCTCCGGTTCTTCACGGGAGGGATTGCGGGTGCTTAGCCCATTGTTGTCACTGCTGTTGCTTGCGTTTGCGCTTAGTCTGGATGGATTTGGTGTAGGCATTACATATGGACTGCGTAAAATGAAAATTCCCCTGCTCTCCATTATCATTATCTCGCTCTGTTCAGGGGTCGTCATTTATGGTTCTATGCAGGTCGGCGTGCTGCTGGCAAAGGTAGTCTCCCCGAATGCCGCTTCTAGTGTCGGAGCGGTTATTCTCGTCTTAATGGGCTGCTGGTCCCTGTTCCAGATGCTGACACAGAAGGAGAAGGAGCAGGAAGAGGCTGCGCCCGGGCAGGAGATCAGGAGGGAGACGGCTGCTGCCGCACAGAGTGCTGAGGCAGAGCTGAAGCCGGCTGTATTCTCGCTGGAGCTTCGCCATCTGGGCGTGGTTATACAGATTCTCCGCACGCCGTCTTCCGCTGATATGGATGCCTCGGGGAGCATCTCCTCCATGGAAGCTATGATCCTGGGGATCGCGTTGTCGCTGGATGCCTTCGGTGCCGGTCTCGGTGCGGCACTACTCGGATTCAGCCCGTGGTCCACCTCGCTGATGATCGCTGTATTCAGCGGGACCTTTTTGCTGATGGGAATGAAGACAGGACTGAGATTATCAGGCAGCTACTGGATGAAGCATGCCGCTGCGCTGCCCGCGATATTATTAATTGTAATGGGTATAATGAAGTTATTATGAGGTGAGTACATGATTATAGGCTTAACCGGAGGCATCGCTTCGGGAAAAAGCACCGTGTCTGCACTGTTTGTCCGCAAGGGAGCTGCACTGGTGGATGCCGATGTCATCGCCAGAGAGGTGATGCTCCCCGGGCACCCGGTGCTGGCGGCGGCGGTGGAGGCTTTTGGAGACCGCATTCTGCTGCCTGACGGTTCGCTGGACCGGGCAGGTCTTGGCGAGATTGTCTTCCGGGACCCGGAGGCGCTCAAGACACTGAATAACCTGACCCATCCGGCAATCCGCAGGGAGATTAAGGACAGAATGTATGCGCTTGAACAAGAGAATCCGCAGCGGCTCGTCATTGTGGACATTCCGCTGCTCTACGAATCAGAGCTGGATTCCTTGTTCGATCAGATTATTGTGGTCTATGTTCCGAGGAGGGTGCAGCTAGCCCGCCTCATGGAGCGCAGCGGAATGAAGCTGGAACAGGCTGAGGACCGGCTGAGGTCCCAGATGGATATTGAACTGAAGCGCAGGAAAGCGACATTTGTGATCGACAATAGCGGTGATCCTGAGTCTGCCGAGCTTCAGGTTGCCCGTCTGTGGGACAGGCTGGGTCTGATATGATGAAGTGGCTGCGCAAAAAAAGAGTCCTGCTGCTGTTGTTCATCGGCTTCACCGCGATCTTGTTTCTCGGCTCCAACTGGATGTCATGGTTTTATCCCATTTATTATAAAGCAGAGATCCGCCAGCACAGCCAGACGTATGAGATGGACCCATTCCTGGTGGCGTCCATCATCCGTGTGGAGACCAATTATAAGACCGGCCGCGAATCCAAAAAAGGCGCACTGGGGCTCATGCAGCTCATGCCGGATACCGCCAAGTGGGCGCTCGAAAAGGCCAAGCTCCCCGACGTGTCGCTGGAGCGGCTGAAGGAAGAGCCCTCCTCCAACATTGAACTGGGCACCTGGTATTTGTCTACGCTGTCCAAGCAGTTCGACGGCAACCGTATAGCGGTCATAGCCGCCTATAATGCCGGACCTGGTAAGGTGCAGAGCTGGTTGGATGAAGGGCAATGGGACGGAACAGAAGCCTCTGTGAAGGACATTCCGTTCGGTGAGACCCGTCACTACGTACAGCGTGTAATTTATTATTATGATCAATATACCGAGCTCTACAGTGAGTTCTAGAGTGCTTATTACTTCTGCTGCTGTTATGTAAAAAGAAGCATCAAACGGCCGGAGGCCGTTCGATACTTCTTAGGCAAGCTTATGTCGTGTGGGCAGGTATTATTTGTACTGACCTGCCAGTTGCTGTTCAGCCAGGGTTACAAGACGTTTAGTGATGTAACCACCGATCGAACCGTTTTCGTAAGAAGTTTTATTGCCTTGGTATCCGTCTGGGGAGAGGGTGATACCTAGTTCCTGGGCAACTTCATATTTCAGTTGTTCCAAGGCACCGCGTGAGTTTGGAGCTACCAGGTTATTGGAGTTGTTATTTTGGCTCATTGCTGTTCACCTCCTATCGGTTGGTAACTGTATTATGTGCCGGACATGTCAGATTCATAACAACAAATAAACGGTGTTTTCTGGAAATTAAATGATGCCCGCATAGCCCTTGTGTATCAAGGGACGGGGCCTAACCATTCTAATGATGAGGAAGTGAAGAAGCTTATGAAATGTCCTTACTGCGACCACACCAATACCAAGGTCCTGGACTCGCGCCCTGCCAACGAGAATAAGTCCATTCGCCGCAGGCGGGAATGCGAACTGTGCAGCCGCCGTTTCACCACCTTCGAGATGATTGAAGAGACCCCCCTGATTGTGATCAAAAAAGGCGGCAGCCGTGAAGAGTTCAGCCGTGACAAAATCCTCCGCGGCCTGATCCGCGCCTGCGAGAAGCGTCCGGTCCCTGTAGAGCGCCTGGAGGTCATCGTATCTGAGGTGGAGAAAAGCCTACGCGGCATCGCTCTCGCCGAGATCGAGAGCCGCCAGATCGGCGAGCTGGTCATGGAGCAGCTCTACCCTGTCGACGAGGTAGCCTACGTCCGCTTCGCGTCCGTGTACCGCCAGTTCAAGGACATTAACATGTTCATGAAGGAACTGAAGGGACTGCTGTCCAAGACTGAGGAGCTGGACGGGCTGTAAGCTTCGCCGTTTAGAAGTGAAGGATTCGATTGGGGTAGTGGGGCTGGCCTTGAGGTTGAGAGGTCAGTTCCCGGGTGGAGCGTCTTGTATCAAAATTAATTTCGGAAAAGTGTTGACACTGAAAGCAGATTTCTGTATTATATAGAAGTCGCCTACGAAACACATTGATGAATAAGCGACTTGAGCTTCTCGCTCAGATCAGATTTTAGAATACATAATGTAATTCTAAATTGGCAAAATTGTAAAAATATGGGGCCATAGCTCAGCTGGGAGAGCGCATCGCTGGCAGCGATGAGGTCAGGGGTTCGATCCCCCTTGGCTCCACCAATTTCATACGGACTCTTAGCTCAGTTGGTAGAGCAGTAGACTCTTAATCTATTTGTCCAGGGTTCGAGCCCCTGAGAGTCCATCACATGAAGAACGGCAGAGATGCCGTTCTTTTGCTGTTTCATGGAATATGGGTGATTAAGTAGGGGAACAGCAAGGGCTTGAGGTCCATTCCCG